>JAEZUH010000091.1 GCA_023443485.1 Bacillota bacterium
AGACATGTAACAGTGTGCGAGGGTTCAAATCCCTCTTCCTCCGCCAAATTTAAAAATCAGGATTGATTCGTAAGTTTCAATCTTTTTTTTAAAAAAACTCGATATAGTATCAAGTTTTTCAATCAAATATTTTAAACTGTTAATCTTTAGTAAAATATTTTTCTTTATTCTTACGTTTAAGTATTTTTCTTAAGAAGTTTGGAATATGCGCACCAATAAAACTTTTTGTTCTGGATTTACAATGTTCTAAGCGAGTTTGTACCGCCATCTTACCATTTGTTTGAAGGCCTTCTTTTTTCAATAAACGAGCAAATGGGCGAGTGTATTTCCCTTTATCAATCGCATTTACCGTAACAAATAGTTGTTTTCGACAATATCGAGCATCATAAGTACGATAATTCGTATCGGATAGGGATAAATTATGACAATATATTTCAAATTTCCAAGGTCGGGCAAGCTCGTTATCGCCAATTCTTCTTAGAAATGACGTCTTCCAAATCGCAGGCTGAAGATTAATTCTATAGCGATTATTAAATTTTAATGAACCAATCATTTTATTTTGTTTGTAATCAACTTTTGGTTTACTCGTAAAGTTTTCAAGCTCAATAAAATCTGGTGAATCTTCCTCAATGGATTTTTGAATAATTTCAAAAATCGAATTATTAAAAGGCGAGGAGATGATAAAATCATCTAAAAGCAAAACGACATATTCGGTTTTAATCTTTGCCAGGCCTGCTTTAAGTCGGTCACTATAGGAACCGCTTTTTGATTCAGCGAAAACAAAACGTCCAACATTTTGTTTATCTTTGTATTCGTTAATCGTAACAAATACTGATGGATAGTGCGCTGGAACAAATTTGTTAAAGAAATGGAAAAAGAGTGGCCACACTTCTGAATAGGGGTCATATCCAATAGTTAAAAAGCTAATATTTTCTTTTTCCATTGTTATCTATTTTTATAATACATTTCCATAAAACGTAAATATTCACCAGATTCAACATGGCTTAACCATTCTTGATTATCGAGGTTCCATTTAATCGTCTCTTGAATACCGGTTTCGAAGCAATATTTTGGTTTCCAACCGAGTTTTTCCATCTTTGAAGGATTTATTGCGTAGCGCAAATCATGACCTTTTCGATCACTCACATAATTGATTAATGTTTCAGGTTTATTTAGGGCTTTTAAAATGATTTTTACAACCTCGAGATTTGTCTTCTCGTTATGACCTCCAACATTATAAACTTCACCAATAGTGCCTTTCTCTAAGATTAAGTCGATGGCTTCGCAATGATCATAGACATGAAGCCAATCTCTCACGTTTAAGCCTTTTCCATAAACGGGTAACTTTTCGTTTTTGGAGGCCTTTTGTATCATTAAAGGAATCAGTTTTTCGGGGAATTGATAAGGTCCGTAGTTGTTTGAGCAACGAGAAATTGTGACAGGTAAACCAAAAGTGCGATGATAAGATAACACGAGCAAATCAGCTCCTGCTTTAGAGGAACTATATGGGCTTGATGTGTGAATTGGAGTTTCTTCAGTAAAGAATAAATCTAGTCTATCTAATGGCAAATCTCCATAAACTTCGTCTGTCGAAACTTGATGGTATCTTTTTACGTTATGTTTCAAAGACGCATCAAGAAGAACGCCTGTTCCGCAGACATTTGTTTGTAAGAAAATAGAAGGATTTGTAATTGATCTATCCACGTGAGTTTCAGCAGCAAAGTTTATTACAACATCTATTTTTTCTTTTTCGAAAATTTCATTAATGAATGTGCCATCACAAATATTTCCTTTAATAAATTTGAAATTTTTCTCATTCATAATAGGGGCAAGAGTTTCCAAATTTCCCGCATAAGTCAAATCGTCTAAGCAAATATAGTTATTTTCTTTATGTTTTTTGACCATCAAATGTAAGAAATTTCCACCAATGAAACCAGCTCCGCCAGCAACTAAAAGTTCATACATTAATCTCCTAAATTCTTCTTAATCCACTCAGATGTACTTAGAATTGTGTCTTTGAAAGATTGTCTTGCCTCAAATCCTGTATCGCGAAATAACGCATCTAAATCAACAAGGGAGTAATCAATATAATTGGCTATCGGGTAGGCTCCAAAATTTAGTTTAATATCTTTGTTAATAATTTTTCCTATTTCTATGAATAATTCTTTAAACGTTTTCAAGTGTCTATGGCCTAAGTAATAAGAAATCATGTTCTTACCACGTTCGCCAATAGCGATTAGCCCTTTTGCGACATCTTTAACATAAATTAAGTCATATAGACCATTGCCATCAATTAGATCAGGAGACTCGCCATGAATTAATTTTTTCATAACGACATTAGGCACCATAAGTGAGTAATTACCTTCCCCGTAAACCATTGCGATATACGCACAATTGAATTGCACGCCTATAGAAGAGGAAAGTGTTCTGCAAATCATTTCTGCAAAAATTTTTGCCATAGCGTAATTTGTGGTTGCTCTAAGTTTGGGAAAATTTTCAGATTCCATTATAATTCTTTTCACTTCTAAAACATTAACAGTAGAAATTAAAACAAACTTTTTGG
>JAEZUH010000058.1 GCA_023443485.1 Bacillota bacterium
CCATCACTGATGCGGTCAAAGGCGGAACAGTCGTAGAGACTCTTGAAGCCAATGCCCTCGCTGATGGAGTCGTCACATTCGCAAATGGTGATGCCGATGTTGTCGCATCATTTGGCATGAGCCACGGCTCTTTTGCCGCTCCAGAAGGCGATGCTGAGGCTGATGAAATCCTCATTTTAGGAGATGAATCAACAGCTGCACTTGCAAAAGCCGATTTAGAGAGCGACCTCAAAGGCAACCTTGGCATGAGCAACGCTAAGGTCGCTGATATCGAAAGTCAAGTTCTATCATTGGATCTCGGAAAAGTTTCCACTTTGGAATCTTATGTCTCCATCGATTGGACCGAAAGAAAATTGGAATTTAATAAAAAATGCCTCTTAGCTACTTAATTCGCAAGAGGCTGTTCCGGACTAGCCGGTAGAGATTGTTACCAACCTCATCAAATTCATTAAACCAAACATTCACAAAAATGTCAAGAAAGGAGGTAAATATGCCAAAACTTACAAAAAAAGAAAAGAGCAATGAACGAAAAGACGCTCGAGCAATCGGCTATGAATCTGGTTGGAACGATGGTCAAAAGTATCGAGCCTCGTTTCTAAACAATGCTAATGCAAAAATCGGATATTCCGACGGCATTAGAAGTCGTGCCCATCATCGCAAAAATGTTAGTCGTTCTCAAAAAGTCCAACAGATGCAATTTAAAAGCCAGCATTGAGCGCTGTAATTAAAAGCTCAAAGAATAGATTTTATAGAAGGTGTTAAACACTATGAAAAAAAGAAAATCTAGCAAGACCTCGATTATTATTGGCGCTACATTCGGCGCAGTTTTAGTCCTGGGAGTGGCCTCTAAAACAGTAAAACCCCTTATTAATAGTGACTTTGACCCCGTGGCGTTTGCCATGGGGGATGGTCACGATGGCGAGAACTGGGGAGGAGATTAGAAATGGGAAGAAAAATCTACCGCAATAGAAAAATTTTAAATCATCCAAGTATTGAAAATTCTTCAAATGAAAAAGTATGGAAAAATATGCCTCTCACACCGTCACCGAATAATAAGCACAATTATAAGCCTTTGAATGATTCGCTTTATAAAGGTCAAAAAAAGAAATCTTATGTACAAAAAAATGTTCGTCAAGATCCTTTGCGTACAAGAGGAAAACAAATCAAGAAGTTTCAGTTATCGAAAAGAGATGAAAAGTTAATTGATAATCTTTCAAATAAAAAACATTGACGGAAAGTCTAACTAAGAGACTTTGTCGCAATAAGCGCGATACACATCAATGCATCTTTATTAAACCAAATTATCAATTAAAAGTCAAGAAAGGAGGCAAATATGCCGAAACTCACTAAAAAAGAAAAGAGTAACGAACGTAAAGACGCTCGAGCAATTGGATATGAATCCGGTTGGACTGACGCTGCGAAAGAATTCTGGGAGTATTATTCTTCAAAAGTGAAAGAAACGACCGCCAAAAACGCTTTTTCGTCTTTCCAGAAACACTGCGTTAAACCTTTTGAAAAATTTACTTTAGTCCAAATGCTTAAATCGAACAATCTCCATCAATTCAGAGAAAGTATAGAAAAACTCAATATCACCGATGGCGGACATAAAAATAAAATAATCCGCCACATGAGACGCTGCATTGATTACCACTATCAGCATGGCAAACTTAGTCCAGAAGAGTTTAAAGCAGCAAATAACGAATTAGATCCAATCTATGCCGGACATTCAATTCCAAAAATGGAAAAGCCAATTTGGACTAAAGAAGAGTTTAAAAGGTTTCTTGATTCATTTAGCAAAGACGACAAGTACTATATTCTTTTTGAAATCATGGGCCATACAGGATGTAGAGTTGGAGAAATAAGAGGTCTCCAGGCGAAACACTTTGATCGTGTTGCCTCGACACTTTACATATGTCAACAAGTAACATCTAAGCTTGGCGAAAGAGGATGGAAAATATTCCCTCCAAAAACAAAAGGCTCTATAAGAAAAATAGTTCTATCAGAGCGGATAAATAAGTTACTCGCATCCTATATAGATGAAATGGGATATCAAGATAATGATTTTTTATTCTTTGGAAAGAAACCTGTTGGAGACACTTCTATTGCTCGTTGTTTAAAGATACACATAGCCAAAGCTGGTGTGAAAAAAATAAGCACTCACTGTATAAGACATAGCAACACAACATGGCTTTTAAATAATCCAAAACTATCCTTATCTGATATTTCTTCAGTTTCAGCTAGATTAGGCCATGAAAGCAAAAAAGTAACTCTAGACATCTATTATCACATTCAGCGAGATAATAATTCCGAAATATTATTGGATGGGCTTATTTAAAACCATTGTGCTCAATTTGTGCTCAATTTGTGCTCAAATGCCATTATATATAAAGAAAACCCCCTAAATGAACTAGTCAACAAAAAGTAGACAGTTTATAAAAGCACCTCAATACCCCATGTCGATTCGATATTGATATGGGGTTTTATATTTAAGGCAATACATTGGTCTATCATGGTTGTAATAATTGAC
>JAEZUH010000039.1 GCA_023443485.1 Bacillota bacterium
AATATGCATTACCATTACTTGAAGTAATTGATAGCGAAAGTGAGTTCTTCCCTGTCGCTGAAAGATTAATCAGAATGTTAAAATTCTTTGAAAATCTTCCCGATGAGTGGGTGCCATGCAATTCCTTGATGCGCGAATTCATCGGTGGCTCTTGCTACGCAGATGTGTAATATTTGCAAAAAAATAAAAAAATAAGGGAATTTTAATTCCCTTTTTTCTTACCCTTTTCCTGTAATACTTTAAAATTTGCACTTTCTCGCTTGTGAATATTCACGAGTTGCGAGTAATAAACGCTCCTCATCGCCTCGTATCTTTTCATTTGTTCAGGACTGACTTCTTTAGAAAATAATGAGACAAATATTTTTTCTAAACGGAAGAAAGATTCATAAAGACTGAGGAGAGTAATATAATAAAAATAGTCACGATTTGAATATATTAACATTGGGGTACTGTGAATGATTTCGGAGCTCATTTCGTAGCGGGAATTATAAAGAGATAAACCGGCGACTTTTTCTAGTCCATCGCGGAAATTTAGTTTAAAAGAAGGATCCTTCTCAACTTCTGGAATAGCGTATAGCCAGCCATATTCAATGTATTTTTTTATGTCTTTGCTCTTCAGGTCGTATTGTTTCATTTCTTCTTTCATTTGATTGAAGATTTCGGTTTGTTTATCTTTATTTTCCATCACGTCTTTAAAAGCAATTCCATATTGCATATGTTTCAAATATCGATTAATTAGGGGACTGCCAAAATGCTCCAAAAGCATGAGTGTGCATTCACATTCATGAAGGGTTCTCCAAGATGAGAAAGCTTCCGTTTCAAAGCCATCGACCAAAAGCGATAAGGAACACTTAGCGATGCTGAGTGACTTCATAAGCAAGTCGGTAATTAATGTAGATGCCGGATCGTTCTTATCGTATTTTTGCAAAATATTGAGGGTGAAATTGATATAGACGCTGAGAGATGATATCGGTGGAAAATAAGAATTGGCGATTCGCCTTTCCTTATGTTGAAGTTTAGAAAGGCTAATATACTTATCGGCGACAATCGAAGCCATCGAAGCTTTGATGTTTTCATTTTTAACAAATTCATCGATTTGTTCAGGAGATCGAACAACGATACTATATAAAAATTCTCCAATACAATATTCGATAATCTCTAGAGAATTTACATTAACAATTGTCTCAAATGGGGCCATATCGGCTAGTTGAGAAATGGCCTCCATTGCTAAATCATAGACTTCAAAAACGAAATCTTTGTCTAATGAAGAAGGAACCTTCAAAAAATCAATAATCTTAAATACTTGTTCTTTACCAAGAGCGTTTATTTTCTTATCCAATTTCTCTTTCCTCCCCTGTCATCGCGCTGACTAGATATAAGCGAATTGGTTTATCGCTGATACTTTTAATATAATCCCGATAAACATACAATTGTTTAATGTATTGTTCATCATCGAGGTTTTTGAGCTTAAAATCAACAATAATAATTTCATCGTTTTTAATAATCAAACAGTCAATTATTCCATGTACTTCATTTATTTCATCATAAAATTCATATTCATGACGAAGATTTTCGTTTTTAACGTTCTTAAAAATTGAGGTATTTAAAACGTTCGAAACGCATCTTGCTAATTGCTCATTTTTAATAAAAGATAGGTCTTTATTTTCATAATCGACAATCTCTAAAAGATGATGCAGTTGAGATCCAAAATCTAGAAGCGCAGAATCTGCCACCACGCTCATTTTCTTACTCGCTGTTTTCTTTTCAACCGCTTTAAAAGGTAACGAAATTTCCTTAATATTTATCATTTTAATTAGTTTTTGCTGACTTTTTGGATTAATTGAAGCGTTTTTTAATAAATAATTTACGCCAATTTGATTTGGCAATTCTAAATACTCAAGAAAGTCTTTAAAGGATTTCGCCTGTCTAAGATTGCCAATGAATGAAGCCTTTTCATTTTGAGGATATAAGAAAATCAACTGCTCTCTTACTCTTGTTATTGCGACATAGAATAATCGTAATTTTTCTTCAAAATCATCGCTGAGAAATTTCTCTTTAATTAAATAATGAGGGAAGGAATCAAATTCAAAATCAGTGGGCAAAGGAAAGAAAATTCCATAAAGAGGAGAGGCAAGAAATTGGGTATTAACTTCCTTGCGATAGAAGCTCTTGAATAATCCTGGTAAATAGACAATTGGGTATTCTAATCCTTTGGAACGATGAATGGTAATTAATGTAACCGCATTGTTTTGTTTTTCTTTACGAGCGACTTTTACTTCTAAACCATAGTTGGTCAGCTCATCAAAATACGAAGAAAATTCGTCGATTGAAAAGCCAAGGTCATCCATCGACTTGGTAAAGGTAAGAAAAGTATCAACCATCTCAACATTGTTGTTAATTTTATCGAGGGTTAATAGCTTATGATAAATATCAAATTCTTCGTAAAGAGCATGAAGTATCTCATACAATGAGTGGTCTTTGGTTTGTTCCACTATTCTCTCAACCCTTTGATACAAGTCTGTGTGGGGATAAAGTTTATTTTTAACAATTTCGAATATCTCTTGATCAGGTAGGCGCAACAAGAAGGAACGAGAAATTGCGACATAAGCATGGCTAAAAGTATCATCAATCGTTCTCTTTGCCACACCAGAGAATAAGGTGATGAGATTTTTTGTCACAAAGCCAAGCATCGAATTATCAATTCTTTCATCTCTAATGATGTTTAAAGGAATACCTAAGGTAGAAAAATAACGCTGATATTTTTCAAAGTCGCTGCCGCGATCGACAATGATAGCGAAGTCACTATATTTTACAAAGCGGTTGCTATTAATTTCCTTGTCGTAAATTAAACAATGATCATTAATTTTATTGAGAATATCATCAGCAATGATAGCAATTTCTTTATTTACATTGTCATCATTTTTTTCACTTGGATATCGATAAATTTTTGGTTGATAGTTTGAGTTTTCTTTATCGCTTTCGCCATAAATAACTGGTTCGTAAACGAATTGATGACCATCTTCATAATTAATGATGTTATATCTTGGGTCCATGAGTTTGGCAAAGGACTCATTGATGAATTCAATGATTTGATGACGAGACCGGAAACTGATGTTTAAATCAATTTCCCGACCTCCTTGATTCTTTTTATAGGCACTGAATTTGTCTTGGAAGATTTGACAGTTGGCATTACGAAAACGATAGATAGATTGTTTGACATCTCCCACCATGTATAAATTATCGCGAGCTAAAGCCTGAATAACTCGCTCTTGAACATCCGAAGTATCTTGATATTCATCAACCATAATATAATCAAAGGCATTTCTAATTTCATCTTTGGCTTCGGATATAGATATAACTTCAAGTGCCATGCGAGCAATATCTGGAAAATCATAACTATGGGTCTCTTTTTTGAAATTTAAAAATCTTTCCTCGATTGTTTTAACCATATCGATGAGAATTTGTGCAAATGGTTTATAAAGGGCGAAACTTTTTAAAATACTTTCTCGGTGACCGAAATGATGTTTTTTCCATGTTGAAAAAGTCTCGGCGATATAACTACGCAAAGGTTTATCTTCTTCAGGGCAATTCGATTTTTGTTTTGGGAATGACAAAGCATCGAGTGAATCGGAAAATTGGTTGTAGTCTTGGGCATTAGTTAGTTGATTGAGAACTTCGCAAATTCCATTGCTATCATCAATATCACTAAGTGATTCGCTCAAGGTTCTTAGTTCTCGGAAAGTAGAGAGACCTCGCTGAAAATAATCTTCAACATAAGAGCAGATTAGTTTTTCATCGTAGCATTCTTCGGAAATAAAATGAAAAAATGAATCTTTATCAATCTTCAGATTGGCTATTTTTAGTATTTGTTCGACATAATCTCTTAAAACTTGATCGCTTTTCAAACAGAATGTATTAATCATCTGAATGAAAAGTGGATTATGCGAAAGATAGTATTCATGGAAAACTTGATCAATAATCTTCTTCTTTTGAATATTAAGCAAACTAGAGTCCATCACGTTGATATCACTGGGAATATGGAGAAATGAACTATATTTCTTAACCAAATATAGACTAAAGGCATCGAACGTTTCAATGTGAGCAGCTTCAAGTTCGCTTGTTAAATGACTGGTGCTAGAATCACCTAATATTTTGTCGCGAAGTCGAATTTTCATTTCACTAGCCGCAGCGTTGGTAAAAGTTAAAACTAAAAATTTGGATAGTGAGTGGCCAGATTTAACGATTTGAAAAATGCGTTCAGTTAAAACAGCGGTTTTGCCACTTCCCGCTCCGGCAGACACCAAAACATTGCTCCCGAGAGTTTGAATAGCGTCGAGTTGATTTTTTGACCATTTAAATCCCACTGTCTTCTATCTCCTCTTGTTTCATGTCCTTTGGAAAAACTTTTTGCTCGTGTTTAACATAGCAGATATCGTTAAATGGGCAGCGTTTGCAGGGGCCTTCTTGATCCAAAAATTGAGGCTTAACGGGAAAGAGATTTTGCCGAATCTTTTTATTCCCTTCAACAAAAAGTTGCAATGCGGTATCACTAAGAGATTGAAAATAATCTTTAGTTTGCACATGGCTATACCTATAGAATTGGTTAGTTTTAGTTAAGCGAAGACTTTTAATAAATGCAGATTCTTCTCCTGGCATCCCAAATGTATCATCAAAACTATGAATGATACCGATATCATCGATGACATAGCCATCTAATTTAAGATAATTTGGAATTAAGGCGTTTTCTTTTTCTTCTCTACCGATCGAATCAGGAATAATGTGATGGATGAAGAGACCCGATAAGAAATAATCTTTAAATTGAGGAGATTGACTTGTCAAAAGTGCATAAGTTGGTAGCTGAAAAGAACTTCCAAATTCGACTAAACTTGGATTGAATGTCTCCTTACCGGTTTTATAATCCAAAAGAAACATGTATTGATTATCACAAATTACTATTTTATCGATGATACCCTCTACTGATGTGTTTTTATCAATCGGAATAGAGAGAAACTTTTCAGTATAAATCTGAGTCTTTTTCATTTTTGAATCGTGTAGTTGAATAGCATCTACTGCCACTTTAATATCCGCTTTTAATTGAAAGAGAAGCACTTGTTCCTCTTCACTGAAATGATAATCGCTGCTATTTAAGGCGGTTTGATAGGATTTTTCAAAATCAAAATTTTCTTGATACATATCTTGGAAAATGTGATGAGCAGCAGTGCCTAATGCGGAACTAAAATTTCCAGAAAAGGGATCAAGTTTGAGCCCAAAAGAGGCATAATACTGAAAGGGACAGGCATAATAAGTTTTCATCTTGGAGTATGAATGTTTAAGAGGCATTACATCATCGAATACTTTTGCCCCAGAAAAATCGTTATCGTAAGAATCATAAGGAATGGAAATCAGTTCTTTTAAAGCATCGAAGTCTTCATGCTTCTCTTGATAGAACTTGTTTAAATCAAAAAGGGACCCTAAAGTCATCTCAGCAAAAATTTTACTGTAATAAATTTTAGGTAGATTCGCTTCAATTATTTTCATATTCCATATTTTGGCAAAAGGAGATGGATAAAAATGATTGGCGGCATACCTTTCGGAGTATGAGAAATAGTAATGATTATCTTGAGCAAAGAAAGATGTCAAAATGTGAGATGAAATTTTTCCTTTTTCAAGAGAGGTATTAAGCGAAATAACAGCTTTTTCTTGATCAGTTAGATAATCGTTATCTTGGTAAGACATAGGGAATAATCCCTCGCGAAAACCAAGTACAAATATATGAGCGTCTTTTACCATAATTGGTTCACTAATTAAATTAATGGCAGGATGGTAAACCTCATCGGGAATTCGATGGCTCTTCAAAGAAGAAATAAGATATTGGTATTGTGTTTCAAAGCTAAATCGCTCATCAGCAACCTCTTTAACGATGTCATTTAAAATGGTTTTATTTTCTTCGGAAATCGCCATTTGATTAACGCTATCGATGGCCATCTTTAAATCTCTACTTTGACGATAAACCTTTAAAAAATCGCACACAAAATTTTGACTATATAAATTTAGAGATGAGGGAATGTTGATTTTAAAATGAAAATCCTTTTGGAATTGATCAAGATAGTAATAGTAATTTGGATCGGAACAATAGATATAAATATTGTTTGAGCTAACCCCAGAATCCAGCAAAGAAGAAATCTGATTTAAGCAAGAGAGAGACTCTTCAAATATTGTTGGATGTTGGCTAATTGTATAACCACTTTGAACAAAATCGCTCGAGTGAATAATCATTTTACAACCTAGAGAATTTAATGACCCAATAAGTTCTTTGTCCAAAACAGAATAGCCAAAAACATCCACGCTTTTGTTCTTAAAAAGTCTGATCAAATATGAATCTTTTTTTATCAGACCTAGACTATCCATTTCTTCTTTAATTCTAAGAAGATATTTAAATTTATCGGCAGAAAAATCATTTTCAATGAAAGGAAGCAATTGAACAATTTTTATCGCCACATCAACAGAAACGTTTTCCAATATCATGATCTCTTTAACAGCCTGAGAATTTATTTCACCAAAAAAAGAAGCCAAAAAGTCTCGCTTATCAACTATCTTGATATCAGCAAAAGCATCAGTTTGACGATAGAAATTCAATAAACTCTTATGCATAGCATAGGGAGTAACAATATAACGTCTTGTCATGAAAATATTATAGATAATATCAATATAGATATCAATGCAAGCATCGGGAGGAGTCGATAAAAAAGAGCCCGGAGGCTCTTATAGTGTAAATCAAGTTAACTATTAACTAGTTGGCAGGATTCATTACTTGGTAGGAACTTAAATCTGTTGGGAGAACGACATTGACATCTTCGCCATATTTCATTCTTAAATCAGATTTGAGAGCGGCGTTGACTTTAACTCCATCGCCACCTTCGCCAGTGATAACTTCACTTAAAGAAGTATCAATAGTAACATCGATATCAACCAAGAAATCAGTCAATAAAGCATCTTCATTGAGCAAGATTGTAACTTTTAAAGCTCCGACTTTTAGGATTTTGCCAATCTCGGTAACAATTGCTTGGACTTCTTCTTCGGATGCTTCTGAATCCATCGAGGAAATAATGATTGTAGCTAAGGAGAGGATGTCTTCTTTGTTTAAATCAATTCCGATACCAAAGCTTCCATCTTCATAATCAAGAATTGTGATGTAATCGTCAAGGATTGCAAAGACTGGTTCATTGATTACTTCGCCGAGCATAGCGACGAGGTCTTCGCGAGCTGGTAATTCTTCAATGCCAGCAAGTCCTAACAAGGAGTCAAAAATTGGAAGAGCTTCTTCAGGAATGAGTCCAGGAACTTGGAATTTATCAGGAATTGAATCCATAATATTTTCCTCAACTGGTTCACTGGATACGAGAGAAGAAATTGTGCTAATCACTTCTGGTATAAATTCGCGGAACTCAGGATCGGAAGCGTTAACGTAGAGGTTGCCACTTGCGACATAGGCAGCAAAATCAATATCGCTAAATCCTAAATCAAGCATGGTCTCACTTTCTTCACCAAATTCAGCGCCAACGAAAACATCAAGTTTAAGATCATCGACTGTGACCTCGGCGGCCAAATCATCAAGCGAAGTGCTTGTTAAACCAGTTGCAGCAAATTTTGTTTTGACTGAAGTATCGACTTCGATAACTGTATAGCCGGTCTGCTCATTTGCAGTAGTGGCTAATCTAGCATCGACATGCGCTTTGCTTAAATTGAAATTAGCTTCAAATGAGTCTAAATCCAACATTGAGTCGTAAGCGCGACCAATCGCTTCAACGGTACTAGCTGCAGTTGCGGGTTGTCCGCCTGCTGGCAAAGTTCCAGCGCCCATTCCACCACAAGCGGAAAGGAGCAATGAACTTGTAGCAACAATTAAAATTTTTTTAAGTTTCATAGTAAACCCCCTTTATTGTTGTCAAACATATTATATATTAGTGAGAAACGTAATAGCATGATTTTTTGTCAATTCAGTAAAAAAATGTTATTCACTATGAATAAATGATTAAAATAAGCAAAAATGAAATAAGAATAGATTAAATCTTAAATTTTCGAACCGCTGAAACGGCTTTTTTCCAACCCTTGTAGCGACGTTCGATTTCTATCTTGAGCATTTTTGGCTTGTATGTTGTTTGATACGAGTGGATCTTTTTTATCTCTTCTAGACTTTTAAAGAAACCGCTATTTAAACCAGCTAAATAAGCCACGCCGAGAGCAGTTGTTTCTAAACATCGTGGAAGCATGATATCAAGTTGAAGAATATCACTTTGAAATTGCATTAAATAACTATTAGCAGTAGCCCCGCCATCAACTCTTAAACTTTTTATACTACATTTTGATTCTTTATCCATGGCGACAAAAACGTCTTTGCATTGATAGGCAATTCCTTCAAGCGTTGCCCTAATGATTTGATTTTTATCACATGCTCGAGTAATTCCTAAAATCGCTCCTCGTGCATCATCATCCCAGTAGGGAGTCCCTAAGCCAACAAAGGAAGGCACAAAATATAAGCCATCAGTATCTGAAGCAAGATTGGCGGCCTTTTCGCTTTCACTGGATTTGTTAATTAATCCCATTTCATCGCGAAGCCATTGAACAGCTGCTCCACCAACAAAAACCGAGCCTTCTAAAGCATAAGTGACCTTATCCCCAATTTGCCAAGCAACGGTTGTGAGTAAACCACTATGGGATAATACTGGCTTATCCCCCGTATTGAGAAGCATAAAACAGCCGGTTCCATAGGTATTTTTGCTCTCTCCTTTTTCAAAGCAAGTTTGACCAAAAAGAGCAGCCTGCTGATCTCCCGCTACGCCTTGAATAGTGATATTTGGATGGAAAAAGCTAGCTGTTCCATATAGGAAACATGAGGGTCTAACTGTGGGCAAAATCTTCATAGGAATATGGAATAAATCGCACAATTCTTTATCCCACATTAATGTGTTAATATTAAATAATAAAGTACGAGATGCGTTTGATATATCGGTGGCATGAACTTTTCCTTTGGTCATCTTATAAATGAGCCAGGAATCAATCGTTCCAAAAAGTAATTCGCCATTTTCAGCTTTCTTTTGGCCACCGGGGACGTGATCCAAAATAAACCTGATTTTGCTCGCGGAAAAATACGGGTTAATGAGTAAGCCGGTTTTTTGATGGATGAGTTCTTTTTTATCGCTCAATCTTTCACATATCTCAGAAGACTGCCTAGATTGCCATATAATAGCATGATAAATCGGCATTCCAGTTTCTTTATTCCAAATGACAGTTGTTTCACGTTGATTTGACAAACCAATGGAATCAATTTCATTCATCGTAATGTTGGCTTTAATCAAAATTTCATTAATGACGTCAATAACTGAGACCCAAATGGAAAGAGCGTCAGCTTCAACCCAACCAGTGTGAGGATAGAGACATTGGATTTCCCTTTGAGCAATAAACTTTGCTAATCCTTGATTATCAAAAAGAATCGCTCGTGTCGAAGTGGTGCCTTGATCAATAGAAAGAATGTATTTCTTCATTTTATGAACGTGATTTAAAAAGCCTTTCAATATCTTTAATTTCTTTAACGATACCTTTGGATAAACATTCGCCTCTGCCATTGCTAATGAGAACATTGTCCTCAATGCGAACTCCAATACCCTTGTCGACTAAATAAAGGCCCGGTTCAACAGTAATGACATTGCCATTTTCTAAAGGCTTCTCGCGATCAGAACAATCGTGAGTGTCGAGTCCTAAATGATGGGAAACATTATGGTAGTAATATTTCACGACGTCTTCATCTTCTCTAAGAATACCCATTTTTACGCATTCTTTTTTTAAAAAGTTTCGAGCAAATTCTTGTAGTTGAGCAAGAGTCATTTCGGAGCGTACATAATCGATAACAGCTTTATTGCAATTTAGAACTGCTTGATAAACATCTTTGGCTAATCCTGAGAAAACACCATTGACCGGGAAAGTGCGGGAAATATCAGCAGAGTACCCATGTGATTTATAACCAATATCAAAGAGAATTAAATCGCTCTCTTTCAAAGAGTCGTTTTGGGATGGGTAGTGAAGACAGGTGGCGTTTTTTCCGGAAG
>JAEZUH010000013.1 GCA_023443485.1 Bacillota bacterium
GTCTTTGCGAATAGAGAATTATCGTATGAATCGATGAATCCGTTTAGATAGGAAACAATCTGATTATCATCATTTCTTCTCGAATAATTTTGGTTAATGATATTTATCATTGAGGTTAAAGGCGAGAGTAAAAGAAAACCAACCACCACATATGTGACAGAATTCATTATTGCTCCAGCCCAGCGAACTTTGATTTTGTTTCTAGCAAGCTTTGGTATCAAACGTTTGAACAATGCATGCCAAAGAATAGTGCTCAACAGCCATCCTAACGTAATAATTAGAATCATGATAACAACGAAAGCCACTAATTTGACTGCAGAATAAGCAAGTGCTTCAGCAAATTCGGTTGCAGCAGCGTAACTGCCTGACACATTATACAAATAGTAAAAACCACGTAAGCACGAAACTAAAGTTTCATGGAAAGAACCAATTGGGGCGTAATAAATCATCCCAGTTTTATCATTTGTTAAGATGATTGTTTCGTATGGTATAAGGGGATCGAGATTAATATTTCCGATAATTTCTGCAATAGCAGTTAAAGATAGCAACCCAGTAGCAACGAGAATCAACATGAAAATCATGCGGTATGTTGAAGACCAGATACCTCGTTTATAACCGATAAAAGCAGCAATGACAAAACCAAGAATAATTAAAGCGAAAAGAACAACGAGGCCGATATTTACAATTTGAGCAAATAAACCAGCTGACATTATTTCTCATCTCCCATCAGTCCATAACTAGTAGTTATTATTACTGTTAAAGTCATTTTTAGTGTATAGTCTTTTTATTAGGAAATAAAGCAAATGTTAATCAGAAACACTAATTGCTTAAAATGTGGTCATAGTTATGATCCAATCGAAAAACACTGCCCAAAGTGCAGTGAAGTAAATCCGAACCCAATAGCTCATAAAAAAATTCGCGGTTTAGTGTGGCTTCCACGTTGGCAAGAGATTACTTTTTTTCTCCTTGGATGGCTTGGCTTAAGCTTAATTGCCACTCTTGTCCAATTAGCATTTTCGTTTTTAAACACTGATAGCAACAAAGTTTTATTTATGTCGATTACCCAATTTGTGACGTATGGAATTTTATTTTTAGGTATGGTTATTTTAGTAATTCAAAATCATCGTAAAATATTCATATCTTTTAAAAAAATTGAACCATATGTAATAGGAATAGGAATCGGAGCAATAATTGTCTTGCTCAGTGGTTTATATAGTAGAATCGTCTCTTCGTTTTACACATTTGGTGTGAACGAAAATGAGTCCTTGATTAGGCAAATTACCACTTCCTACCCAGTGTTTTCCTTTATTATCTTTGTCTTTGTTGGCCCAATTTGTGAAGAGCTAACATATCGTCTAGGTTTATTTTCTTTTTCTGCTCGATTAGGAAAATGGGTCGCCTATCTTATCACTATTTCTTTCTTCGCTCTTATCCATTTTGATTTTTTAGCCGGCAGCGTTGATGGTTACATTGTTGAACTTCTCAATTTACCTTCTTATTTAATCGCGGGTGCTCTTTTATGTTTTGCTTATGATTATTTCGGTCTTTCCGCTTCAGTTACTGCTCATGTTGTGAACAATATGATTGCCATTACTTCGATTTTACTTCTAAATGGAAATAGTTAGAGGAAGAAAATAATGAAGAACGAACAAAAATGGTTGATTTTCTCAAATTTTGCCTTAAAGATTATGGCTTTGTTATTCATGACTCTCGATCATGTCGGCCTTCAAATTTCGTATTATTTTTTGGACTCAGGTTCGCCAATTGTCTTAATTTTAAGAGGTTTGGGGAGATTGGCAGTTCCTTTATTTGCCTTTTTGATTTATGAGGGAGTGACTCATACAAAAAGTTTTAAAAAATATGCTTTAAGACTTGGCATTATGGCATTTCTTATCAGCGCAGCTTTTGCCTTGATGATTTATATCCCCAATCCCTTCATGTCTGGCGGACTTGTTGATGGCGGTAACATTTTTATTGACTTATTGCTGGGGGCTATTGGAGTTTTTCTTTTAAAAAACAAGAATGTTAAAATTAAACTACTTTCTTTACTTCCAGCTATTTATTCGATAGTATCTTTTGCAGTCACAACATACCAAATTAACAATGGGGTAATTATTGACTGGTTTCCCTTTTATCTAAGAACACAATACGGCTGGTTCGCGGTATTGATGATCATGGGCTTCTACCTTGCTAAAGTCTTAAAAGATTTATATCTTCGCTATACTGCCAAAAATATGGGTTTAGACTTCGAAGTTTTGATTTTGTCTCCTTATGACGTTAAAATCACTAATTTATTTAACATGATGACTGTAGTCTTTTTTGCTATCGCCGCCTATGTATTAACGTGGTTTTTCGAAACTCCGTTCTTACCTTATCAGTGGATATCACTTTTTTCTGGAGCACTTCTTTTGTGTTACAACGGCAAGCGCGGATATAATAAGAAGTGGTTTGAGTATGGGACCTATCTATATTACCCCCTACATCTAGCCATTTTGGCAGTAATATTTTACTTACTGACCCTATAGGAGAAAATTATGATTAAACACATTGAAACGGCCCAAGAATTTGATTCTTTGTACAACAAAGGAAGAGTATTTGTGGATTTTTTTGCCACCTGGTGTGGACCATGCAAAATGCTTTCACCAGTCATTGAAGCCATTGATGCAAGTGGTAAGGTAAAAGATACTTTAATTTTAAAAGTTGATGTTGATTTACTTCCTAGAATTGCTTCTCAATTTGGCGTTCAATCAATTCCAACGTTGATTCTTTTTGAAGATGGCAAAATTGCTAAACATTCCCTTGGTTACATGAACCAAAATCAACTTCTTGAATTCTTGAAATAAAAGCAATTGTCAAATTCGCATGCCAGTTATATAATATAACTCGCTGCGAACTGCAGGTGTAGTTCAGTGGTAGAACACTAGCCTTCCAAGCTAGTTATGCGGGTCCGATTCCCGTCACCTGCTCCAGATGATTGTTAAGCGAGATTATGTTCTCGCTTTTTTTGTAAAAAAGCACAAATGATGTTTATTTTAAAATAAATAGCTAAAATAGAAATATATAACTAATTAATTAATATTTTATAAACATTTATTAGTGTATAGTTGTCTTAACACTCCGAAGGAGGCTACCTATGAAAAACAAAAGCTCAATCGGAATCGTCATTGATTCCACTACCACACTGGATTCTCAGTTAATTAAAGAATACGACATTGAAGTTGTCTCTTTGAATATTCACACTCAGGCATTTAATAAAAGAGAAATTGACACATTAGATGAAGAGATTATCCCGTTATTGGATGATGTGAAGAATCTCTCCACCTCCTCACCATCCCCGAATGATTTTGCAGAAGCTTATGATCGCTTATTTAAAAAAGGTTATAAGCACATTATTTGTCTTCCTCTTTCTCGAGAAATTTCTTCAACCTATCAATCAGCATTGATTGGCAAAACATATGTCGATAAAGCCGAAGAAATTTTTGTTGGCGATACTTTAATTTGCAACTTCGGATTGGCTAATTTAATCGAAACATTATTGCCATTGTTCGAAAACAAAATGGCGACTTTTAGCGATATTATTCAAGCATTTAATAATCGAGTGCCCAATACAAGAATTCAATTCAGTGTTTTAAATTTGAAACATTTGGTAAATGGAGGAAGATTATCCAAGATCGCGGGATTATTGGGAACAATTTTGCACATTAAACCAATTATCGATATGCAAGAAGGAAAATTGAAACTCTTCAAGAAAGAATTAAACATGTCCAAAGTTTTAGGTACTTTTATGACCACAATTAAAGCTTTATCAGAAAAGTTCACTCAATTATTTGTCAAAATTGTCGATCTCCAACAGAATGACTTAGCTGAGAAATTTATTAATCAAATCAAAACCGCGTTTCCCAAAATTGCTGTTTCTCGCATTAGGACGGTCAGACCAGTCTTCTTTATTCATTTAGGCAATGACGGCTTAGGAATGAGTGTTGTCGCATATAATAATTAATATGAATTACGAAATGGTTTTGGCGACCAATAATTTACATAAATTGGAGGAGGTTCGTCAGATTCTTACACCCCATGGTATCATCGTCTATGGTTTGAAAGATTTGAATATCCACCCAGAAGATATTGAAGAAAATGGAAATACCTATTTTGATAATGCTCTCATTAAAGCTTTAGCGGTAAAGAAGTATACAAATTTGCCAATTATCAGCGATGATTCAGGATTAGAAATTGAAGCGATTGATAATCAGCCTGGTTTACATTCTGCTCGTTTTGCCCAAAAATACAATGGTCATCAGAACGCCATCAATGAAATATTAAAACAATTAGAAAATAAAGATAGGAAAGCGGCATTTGTATGTAGCATTGCTCTTCTCAATATCGAAGATAAACCTCTTCGTTTTGAAGCACGTATACAAGGAAAAATTGCCTTAGAACCTCATGGAAAAACTGGATTTGGTTATGATCCAATCTTTATTGAAGATTCAACTCAACTGACTTATGGCGAAATGGATCAAGAATTAAAAAACAAGCTTTCCCATCGAGGAAAAGCTCTTAATAAATTATTAACCTATTTAAGAATTAATCAACTTATTAAACGATGACGTTTTACTAAGCGATACAAACTGAAGATATAGGCAAAAAGAAAGCCAGTTGCGCAAGTGAAGAGTAAACACGTAACTACTACGAGAATTTGATAAAAAGACGTCGATAGGAATGTAAGGGTGCAAATCAAACTGATAATACTCAAAACAAATAAAATAATCGTTGTTGGAAGAGAAACTTTTTCGAGGCGATAAAGAGACAAAAAATTTGGGAATACTTGATCATTGATCAATTTATTTTTTCGATTTGTTCTTTCGTGAAGCAATGCTTTTGGCCGATAACGAGCAATTTTTACAGTATTGATTATATCGCTTCTTCCAAGGAGGAGATCCCCAGATTGAGAAGTGCCAACAAATCCATATGCATATCCATCAGCTGTTATCCATTTCTTATTCATTTCCTCACTTTGAGAACTGATTGATTTTTCTAAAGAGGCGATGGCTAACTTGACATCTGGTTCATCATGACGAGCTTGTATGAAACGGTATTCTTTTAGAATAAAAGTTCTGAGTTTTTGAATATCACTCAAGTTTTTGAAATATAGTTTTATACAATCGACATCATAAAAATAATGATGAGTAATCAGTTTTTTCCGAAAGAGAACATAATACTCATCAAGGGCGTTGCAAACGCGATGTAAAAATCCTAGATAGAGTTTTTCATTCGAAGTTTTTCGAAATATATCTTTTTCCTCATTAAGCAATAAAACAACATTTTGAAAATGAGTTTTCCTTAAACTAGACATATAAATAAGAGCGAGCAACCTTCCAAATAAAGCACGAATATTATTCGGGTCTAATTCTAATACGTGAGCGTACATCACATAGGACTTATAGTAGTCAATAGCCGAGAATAAATTTTTATCAGCCTGATTAATTTGTTTAGCAATAAATGACTCGAAGGCAGCGATGGGAATAGAAGGAATATACTGCGTCATGCAGCGTGGACAAAAGCACGCTTCAGCGTCGGAATTAACTTCAAAAATTCGATCCTTCTCATCACCCACATGACAATGAGTGCAGTATGCTTTCTTGAGAGCCATGCCTGATTTTAACACTTTTAAAAGACAATTCCTACTTTCTTGGGTGAATTACTGCTAAAATATGGACGTGAAATTTACAATTAATCAATCCGATCTTAATAAAATTAATCATCTCTTAGAAATCAAAGATATCAATATTTCTATCGCTGAGATGCTCCAGTATTTTTTTAAAATTTCTGAAAACAACGAAATAGCCATCTCGGAAGAAGATTACTTAATTAAAATGTTAACTAGATGCGATGTTGATTTATCAAATGATGAAGACAACGATATTGTTCAAAAACAAATTAAACCCTACTTAAAATGTTTAGATGAAAAAATCGTCCTAAATGACCAATTTATTCATGCCCTAAAAATACCAGAAACATCTTTTGGCAATTACACTTTTAAGAAGGATATCTATAAACCTTACCAAGCTTTTTCATATGACGAGATTAGTGTTAATGAAGAAGACTATCGCGAAATCCAAAAAGTTGGTTATTTTACTTCATCTGTTGAATATTTAGTCCTCGCTCAAAATGATGAGGTTTGGATGTCTATTATCCCTAATGAAATCAACACTCACATCACCCCAATTAGCCACGCTCATGGAGACGTCGTGGCCTTTGGTTTAGGAATGGGGTATTTCGTTTTTCATGCCATTAAAAAGGATGAGGTCAAAACGCTGACAATCATCGAAAAAGATAAAA
>JAEZUH010000014.1 GCA_023443485.1 Bacillota bacterium
GGCGTGTGAGATGAATAGTGGACCCTATTTTTTGTTTTTATTAAATGTCAATTTATTAAAGATAATCATTTTTTTCAGATATTTGAATAAACATTAAACATTTGAAAATAAATATTATAAACTAGTACCGGAAAAGGAGAATTTATGAACAAGTCATTATTGTTAGTTGCCCGTATCCTATCTTTAATTAGTGGAATTGTTTACTGCATTTCTATCATCGGAATTCCTCTTGGCGTTCTAAATATCATTGCCTCCAATAAATTCGCTCGAGCTGAAAAAGATGAAGTAAGCCGCGAAACAGTTCGAAATTGGAGTATCTACCTAATCTTCACTGATATGATTTCTGGAATATTGGGTCTAGTCGCTTCTGAAAGCAACAAAGATGATAATGTTTTTGACAATGATAATGTCAAGACATCATCCACTGTCGAACAAAGATTAAATAAACTTTCTCGTTTATATGAATCAGGCGCAATTTCTCGTGAAGAATACGAAGCAAGACGCCGCGAAATTATTGAAGAGATTTAATTAAAGCACAAAAAAAGAGGCATTTGATTCACAAATCCTCTTTTTATTATAACTATTCGGCGATTTTGTTTGCTTGGCTTTGCATGAGGAATGGGTTTAACCAGCCAAATGCTAATAAACTCAAAATCAGATATAAGACTGAATGATCTTCAACGCCTTGTTTTGCTAAGCGCTTGCCTGCTGCGTATTGCCAATATAAAGCGTAAATACCAAAACCAAAAATGAGCATTAAGAAGTGACCAAGACCTCCAAATCCATCTCCTGTTTTAGCTTTCAGTTCCATTTGAAACTTAATTGTCCAAATAATTGGATAAATTCCAAACGTAACTAAAAAGAGCAATACCATTACTCCGATTGAACGTCTTTTCATTATTGTGTGTTCCTTTCCGGCTTTCGCCATCTCTTGATATCATAATAAGATTAAATGAGATTGTATGCAAACAAAATTAACTCGTTCAAAGATTAGAATATATCTTTCGAAATAGTTGATAGAATGTAATATAAAGGAAAAGTATTATTAATAAAGGAAATAAGCAAGGTAGCATTATGATTAAAGACATAGTTATCGCTGGGGGATGTTTTTGGGGGATGGAGGCTTTCTATTCTCAAATGGAAGGTGTGCTTGATGTGGTAAGTGGTTATGCTAACTCAAACATTGATAATCCTTCTTATTCTCAAGTAAAAAATCATCTCACCACCTCAGTAGAAGCAATCAAGATTTCCTATGATTCATCCATCGTTAATCTTCAACTCATTTTTTCCTATTTCTTTAAAATTATTGATGTCACCGCTGTTGATCATCAGGGTGGGGACTACGGCCATCAATATCGAAGTGGCATATACTATCAAGAAGAAAAAGAAAAAGAAATAGCCACTTCGATGATCAAAGAATTGCAAAGCAATAACAAAGAAAAAATTGCCATCGAAATTTTGCCTCTAATGAACTTTTTCTTAGCTGAGGACTATCATCAAGATTATCTCTTGAAAAACCCTGATGGATACTGTCATATTAATCTTTTGCAGTTAGCGGAAGAACATAAAAAAATCGATAAAAGATCTCTTTATAAGGAAGTAATTTTGAATCTTCAAGCTCTGCTCGATAATTCGCTTCCCCAGATCACTAATCTCGCTAATACGTGCGCTTTGCTAAAACAAAAGATACCATATTTTTCTTGGGTAGGTTTTTATTTATTAGGGGAACATTACCTTTATTTAG
The DNA here is from genome assembly GCA_023443485.1 of Bacillota bacterium. Classification (GTDB taxonomy): domain Bacteria; phylum Bacillota_I; class Bacilli_A; order RFN20; family CAG-826; genus JAAYDH01. The sequence goes on from JAEZUH010000014.1 coordinate 1,745, forward strand.
GACCCTTCCAAGGAAAACCCGCTTGTCTCAAAATCGATTTTAATCGAGGGATATGTGGCGAGTCTTTTACCAAGCAAAAAACTATCATTGTTCCCGATGTACATGCCTGTGCCCATCACATTGCCTGCGATAGTGAAACAAATAGTGAAATCGTAGTTCCCTTACTAAATAACAAATCTGAAATAATTGGTGTTTTAGATGTCGATTCATATCGGTTTGGAGCTTTTGATAAAGAAGATAAAGAAGGTTTAGAAGCAATTGTGAAAATTCTTCAAGCCGTTTTGTCCTAGTTGGTCTCTTCGCATTTCTTAATAAAAAAAGATAATAAATCGGTTGACTAAATAATCTCGTTGTGAGATATTGTTTGAAGTTCAAACTAATTTGGAGGAACTATGCAATCAAACAAAGAGCAACTCAATCATTTCCTGGTCGTTACATTTAACACCATACTCAGACTAGAGGAAAAAACTTTAGAGAGCTTAACTAACAACAACCTCTCTATTAGTGAGGTGCACCTCTTAGAAACAATATTTGAGACTATGAAGAAGGATGAAAACACCGCTACAAACATCGCTCACGCAGCAGGAATCACTCTCGGGTCCTTGACCACCGCAGTAAAAACCTTAGAGAAAAAAGGTTATATTGTTCGAGAAAGAGATAAAAGCGATAAACGCATTATTCATATCATCCCAACCCCTATCGCGGTATTCGTTAATGACCAACACCGAAAATTTCACGAAAAAATGGTGGAAGAAATAGTGAGCAATCTTTCTATCAGGGAAGAGGAAATCTTAATTGAAGCTTTATCAAAAGTACAAAGTTACTTCCGCGGTCAAATAAAAACTGCATTAAATGAAAGGAAACAATAACATGGCCATTCGCATTGTCACCGATTCAACATCGGAAATATCTCAAGCCCAAGCAAAGAAACTAAACATCGATATCATCCCCATGACGATATCTTTTGGAGATGAAAACTTCATTGATGGAATCGATATAACAAACAAAGAGTTCTATCTTCGTTTAAGAGAAGCCACCAAGTTGCCAAAAACCAGTCTTATAAATAGCGAGGCTTTTATCACTGCTTTTGAGAAATACTCCGACGATGATGAAATCATTGGAATCTTTATTTCTAGTGGATTAAGTGGATCATTACAATCCGCTCATATTGCCAAAGATGACTTGCCAAATAAGAAGATTCATCTTATCGATTCTCTTCAAGTGTCTTTTGGGTTAACCGCACTAGTTTTATATGCAATTCGCCTTAGAGATGAAGGAAAGTCAGCGGAAGAAATAGTTCAACTGGTTGAAAATGCTAAAAATAGATTTGTTGTTCTCGCTTTAATTGATGACTTAAAATATCTCCGTCTTGGTGGGCGACTCTCTAGCTCATCAGCTTTTATTGGAACAATTATTAAATTAAAGCCTGTCGTTCGCATCGCTGAAGGAAAGGTTCTCCCCGTTCATAAAGCTCTTGGAATTCATCGTGCTTTCGCTTGGTTGGTCGATCAATACAATGAGGCCGATGTTGATACTACGATGCCACGAATATTTGGCCATTCTGATGCCGAAGAAACATTGGAACAATTTAAAGAATATGTCAAAAAGAGATGCGACTTTCCCATGGATACCGTCTATCCAATTGGTCCAACCGTTGGAGTACATACTGGTCCTGGAGCAGTTGGCTTTTGCTTCTTCACAAAGAAATAAAAACAAAAACTATTACTTTATAAGTTAAAATATTTTTTAAACCAATTAGCGATTATTGATTGCATCAATTGGTTTTTTTCTTGCGATGTTTAGCACGGGAATAGTACTGGCAAGCAAGGCACTGCCAATAGCAATTAAAACAGTTAGCCCAAATTGTCTAAATGAATAGCCTAACAAGACAATATTCATATCGAGAGCTTCTGCAATCTCCCCATTAATCAAATAAACGGCGGGAATTGTCGCAGCGACCGCAAGAACAATGTTAATGGCGGCAATGATTAAACTTTCAAAAGTGAAAATCTTTATCACATCTATCTTTCTTGCTCCTAAGCCTCTTAAGATGCCAATATCATGTCGTTTATAGGAAATACTGGTAGCGATGAAGTTCATCATTAATAGAGCACTAAAGCCGGCTAAAATACTGCCTAGAACTAGAAATGTTACTTGTAGGCCAACGACTAAAGAGCCAAAGATTCTAAACGTGGTGGTATAGGGAGTTTCAACATAGATGGATAAAAGTCCATTTTTATGTTTGAACAGTTTGGCGTATTGGTTGAAAGCATTCGCCCCATTATTGATGCTAAAGAGTAGGGTTTGAATAGGGGAAAGACTATAATTTTGTTCATTTGCTTCATTCAGAGTCATGGATGATCCATATGTTGAAAATGTATAAATTGTTTCATCTAATTCGTTAGTGACTATTTCGGATGCGGGGAAGTAAATCCCTGCTAATTTGTAACTGTTTATTTCTCCCCCGATATTGTTATTTGTTATTTCAATTTGTTCTTGCAAAGCAAAAAGGTTTGCCAATCTTTGGTGATTGGTTGGATCTTGATTCCAGGTGATTAATTCATTGATATTATGGAAAGTTTCACTTTCGGTTTCACTGAAATTAATGACCAGAAAAATAACGTATGTCTCCGTATCGTATTCAACGTTCAATATATCTAGATAAGAAGGAATAGAAAATAGAAGGTCTATGGACATTATGATTTCATCATCGGCCAATGAATCTGATGTGAATTTAACAAGTTGATCCTGATTTAAACTTTCTTCTTTGATATAGGAATCAATATTATTTTTCCAATGATTTCCTTGTGGATCGATATAATTGGTAAATTGGGCATTAGCCGTATAAACTTCATCGGCCAAACCAAATCTCCCTACCTTAAGTTCATCGAGCGCTTCTTCCCTAAAATAGTGGTAGCAAAGCATATTTGAGTTCAAGTATTCCGCGATATCGTTTTCCATTGAATAATCATTTAACGCTTCTTCTAAAAAAGCTTCATCTAAATATTTATCATCATAATCAACGTCGATTACTCCAGAGATTTTTCGATTTTCATTATTTGAATCAACTGATTTTCCAATAATCAAATCAGAATTTAAAACATCATTTGAGGTGAAATGGATGGGCTTTAAATATTGAGGAGTAGAATTATCCAATTCGTCAAAAACATAGTAGGGAAAACTGAATCGTTTGAAGAATTGCAATTCAAAACTAGTCACAAGAAACTCTTCATTGGAAGAAGGATAGGTTCCGGAAATTAGAACTAAATCATTGTCATTAAGGTAGTTGGATGGTGTGAATGCTCTTTGAATACTAATTCTATTAAATGCATTATATAAAATATCGTCAGTGTCACTTAGATTCGTAATCGTGTCAGGATCAAAAGTAAGAATTAAGTCATCTTCAACCATGGGAAGTAAAGAAGCATTGGGAAAATCCTGTCTCATATCTTCAACTTGCTGTCTAGAAAAATTGACATTAGGTCCATAATCATATTCACCAGCTTCATATCGTTGTGTTAATGTTACTGAATTAATACCATTTGATTGCAGTGTCCGAGCGTGTGCTTCATTGGAATCAAAATCACTTAAAGTATCGGTTAAAGCAAAAAAAGCGACAGCGATAAAAGATAGTAAAATAGTGAAAAATAATCTCACTTTTTTAAATTTCAGTCCACTTGCTCCAATTTTTAATGAATCAACATTTTTTAGTTTACTGCTGATAAATTTCAATTTGCTTCCATCGTATTTACCAACATCAAAAATAGTTCGATCGGTTTCGTTAAAAACAAATCTAGACAATAAATTCATATCGCTAGTGATAACAACGGAATTATTGTTTTCCTGGATTTTTTTTAGTAAATCAAAGTCTTTGAGAGAATATGTGTGATCTTTGGAGAAGTGAACAATATTTTTGTTAACAAGAACTCCTGGAGCGATTTCCTCAGACGGAACAGTGGCTTTCGATGTGTCGCTTACAATTTCTCCATCTTTCATTTCGATGATTCGATCGGCATATTCTTCTGCTGTCTCCCGATCATGACTGACAACAATAACTAGTTTTTCTTGGCCTAATTTTCTCAGGATATCAAACACTTGGTGGCCAGTGACTGAGTCAAGAGCTCCGGTTGGCTCATCAGCCAGGATAATTTCAGGCTGTTTAATTAAGGCTCGCGCGATAGCGACACGTTGTTTTTGCCCACCTGAAAGTTCGTTTACTTTGCGATTCTCATATCCAACTAAATCAACTTTCGAGAGAATGTCTTCAATAACGACTTTGTCTGATTTCTTGCCTTGAAGTTCAAGGGCAAGAGCGATATTTTTTCCGATATTAAAATCATTGAGCAAATTGTATTCCTGAAATACGAAACCCACGAATGTATTTCGATAATTATCAAAATCGCCGTTTTTAAACTGATTGCTTGATTTTCCTTTTATGACAATTTCGCCATGGTCGGCTTTGTCTAATCCGCCGATGATATTCAACATTGTGGATTTTCCTGAACCGCTTTTTCCTAAAATAAAAACAAGTCCCTTCTCTTGAAAATCAACGCTGACATTAACCAACGCCTTCACTGGAACACCTTTTTTGGGGTGATAAGTTTTATAGACACTTTTTAAAGACAACATAATAATATAACCAATTCTTCTTTTACTATAACACTTCTCAAATTGGTTGACTATTTTGAAGAAATGACTCTTATTTTTACCAAAACACCAAACCATAATGAATAATGTTGATTGTTCTCGCTCTTTCAAAAAGAAAGAGTATAATTCTTCTTGAAATTATGCTCATTCCTCTATTAATTATTGTTATCATCGCGATTGTATCAATGGTCTTATTGATAATATTTAAGCCTCAATTAAAGTTGTTTCGGCTTAACTTACAAACATTCTATTGGCCAATTTTAATTGCTGCGGTCGTCATATTGATATTTGGCCTACTTAATCCACAAATTGCTTTTCAATCCCTTACCAATAATTCAGCGATTAACCCCTTGAAACTGTTGATTATTTTCTTGTCTCTTTCCTTTATATCTATCGTTCTCGATGAAACTGGTTTCTTTGCTTTTTTAGCCAGTGTGGCTGTCAACAAATCACAAGGCTCGCAAATTAAGCTTTTTCTCATTTTGTACTCATTGGTGTCATTTTTAACGGTTTTTACGAGCAACGACATTATCATTTTGACTTTTACACCGTTTATTATTTTCTTCTGCAAAAGAGCAAATATTAACCCTATTCCTTACCTTGTCAGCGAGTTTATTGCTGCCAATACCTGGTCACTACTTTTAATTATCGGCAACCCCACAAATATCTATTTAGGTCAATCATTTGGCATATCTTTTTTTGAGTATGTGAAGGTGATGGCCCTTCCCACCCTCTTCGTAGGAGCCTGTTCCCTTCTTATCCTCTTTTTGTTATTTTATCGTCAACTGAAAGTTAAAATAGCCGCCGTTGATATACCCATCGAAAAAGTAAAGACACCTTTAGCTATGTATATTGCTTTATTCATTCTCATTGCTAGCATGATATTAATGGCGATGTCCAACTATATTAAAATAGAAATGTATCTTATTACTTTGTGCTGTTCAGTTTCCTTAGCAATATTTGTCGTTATATATTGCCTATCGAAGCGAAGGATTTTTCTCTTAGCAAATACAGTGAAGAGATTGCCGTACAGTCTTATACCTTTTGTCCTTTCAATGTTTTTGATTGTTCTCGCTCTTCATGAACAGGGTGTCACGACTATTTTAGCCAATTTATTGGGTGACAAAATGCCAATATTTACTTATGGTTTTTCCTCTTTATTGGCCTCAAACTTAATTAACAATATCCCCATGACCGTTCTTTACCAGCAAATCATCAACGCTGGCTCAACAACCATAGTTCCAGAATCAATTTATGCTAGTATTGTAGCTTCAAATATCGGAGCATTTATTACTCCAATTGGAAGTTTAGCTGGCTTGATGTGGATGTCATTATTGAAGACCTATAATGTGAAATTTTCTTTCATTAGATTTACTCTATATGGTCTCATTATTGGCATTCCGAGTATTGCTTTCGGATTGATTGGTTTGTTCATTGAAATGTTTTAATAATATGTTAATATTAATTCACAATTAAAATAAGGAAGGAGAAATGCATGAAATTATTACGTTACCTTCGTGAAGTATTCTTCTCTTCTCTTCCTCTATTAGCGATAATCATTATCGTCACGGCTGTTTTCCCCTTCACTGGTGGTAATGCCGTTTTTGACTATTTAAAAATTGGCATTGGATATATTTTGGTTATCATCGGACAAGCTATATTTTTAACTGGCTTAGATAGCAGTATTTTACCAGTTGGAAAACTCGTCGGTGGCAGCATAACTAAACTGAATAAAATTGTTTTTATTTTGCTCTTTGGCTTTTTATTCGGCCTTGTAGTAACAATGGCCGAACCCGCCATTCAAGTTATGGCAAAGCAAGTTGAACAAATCGCTGAACCAATCAACAATATTGTCTTTCTTTTTGTTGTCGGGTTTGGTACGGGTGTTGCTGTTGCTTTCGCCATCTATCGCATCATCAAAAACATCAACATTAAAATTGTCTTTCTTGTCTTATACTTAGCAATTTTTGCTCTTGTCTTTTTCGTTCCCTCCCAATATCAAGCTCTGGCTTTCGATGCGAGTGGAGCAACGACTGGCGATGTTTCTGTTCCCTTTATTTTAGCTCTTGGCCTAGGCATCAGCAAAACGGTCAGTAAAAACAAAACAACAGATGAAAGCTTTGGCATTCTTGGTATTGCCAGCGTGGGATCGATTATTAGCGTTTTTGTTTATGGATTAATACTCCAAACGGTTGCAACTGTCCCCTATGCTCCCGAAGCGAATAACGGAATTTGGGGAATTATTGGAACTAATCTATTTTCTGTCACTTTAGCTTTGGCACCAATCATCGTTATTTTTCTCTTTTTCCAATTTTTCTTCATTAAATTGCCTAAGAAAAAGATCGTTGGTATTCTATTAAGCACTTTGGTGGTATTTGTTGGTCTATTCATTTTCCTCTTTGGCATTGATTTCGGTTTTGCGTTTGCAGGAAACTATATTGGTAAGATTTTTATTGAGAATGATACTTATAAGTGGTTCCTCATACCAATCAGTTTTGTCCTTGGCTTTGCCATTACTTTAACGGAGCCTGCAGTTGTGGTTTTGGGTGAACAAGTTGAAGAAATAACTAATGGATTCTTGAAGAAGAGAGTAATCAAATTCAGTTTAGCTTTGTCAATTGGACTGGCTAGTATTATGTGTATGATTAAAGTGATGTTTGAGATCTCCTTTTTATATTTCATTATTCCTCTCTATGCAATTGCGTTAGTGCTTTTATTTTTCACCCCCAAGCTCTTTGTTGGCTTAGCTTTTGATTCTGGAGGTGTCACTGGTGGAGCGATTACGAGTGCCTTTCTCACCCCTTTAACTCTCGGAGTTAGCCAAGCTTTAAATCCGAATAATATATTAGAGCAGGGTTTTGGCATGATTGCCTTCATCTCTGTCACCCCCTTAATAATCATTCAAATTTTAGGTATAATGTATGAGCAGAAAATTAAGAAAGTTCAAGCTCTTGACAATCAAGCTTATGAAGATGAAATTAATCCACTGTTAACTCAGAACAACCCATCAGAAAGCGAGGAAAAGAAATAATGAATGACCAAGTAGTGTTTCTAATGGTTATCGCCCCGCGCGAACAAAAAGACAAATTAGTCAGCGAATTGCACGACAATAATGCGAACTATTTGAATGTTATGTTCGGGCATGGCTCTTTAGACGGCAGCAAACTTGCCACATTATTTCCCTTTGCAGCTGAGCCAAGAAAAGTCGTAATCACTGCCTTCGTTCGCTCTTCACAAGTAATGGATTTATTAATGATGTTAGAAGAGAAATTTATGTTCAATCAAGCTAATACAGGCTTTGCCTTCACCATCCCAATCGAATGTATTTATCACTAAGGAGAATTATTATGGACAAGTATCAAAACATGAAAGCTTTATTAATTATTGTTAACGCTGGCTTTGCCAACCAAGCTGTCGAAGTGGCTCAGAATTGCGGTGCAACTGGAGCAACTATCCTTTCAGCGCGGGGATCAGGAGCTAAATATTCTTCTTTTTTAGGCATCCATTATGAACCTGAACGCGAAATCATCATCAGCGTCGTCTCTCAAGATGTCGCGAAAAACATCATCGATGAGATTGATCATTCGCTCGGCAAAAATACCCCGATGAATGGGATTTGTTTCACCATGCCAGTTGATCACATGACAAGTTTGAAAAAAGAATAATTACTAAAAAAGATGTCAGCTTTTGAAGGCTGACATTTTTTTATACACTTTTGATAATTTCATCTAGGATTGGATAATCGTTTGGCTTGATGGTCGACTTTATCGTTAGAGATAGTGGATCAATCGTGCAATTTGGTAACTCGCTGATATATTTTTTCATCAATTCTTTGGCTTGAGGAGCCCAACTGCCATTTTCAATTAAATAGAAATGTTTATTTTGCACGCCATGTTCGATTAAGGTGCGGAGATATATTTCCATCTTGGGATAGAGGCCGACATTAAATGTTGGGGCTAATAAAATAATTTTTGAATAGATGAAGGAATCAGATAAGGCATAACTGACATCAACAAGATTAAGTGAATGAATCGTTGTTTTAACGCCCTTGGTTTGTAAACCTTTTTCAATATACAATGCAGCTTCTTTAGTGTGACCATAAATACTAGCGTATAAGATCAAAACACCATTCTCTTCGGGAGTGTAGGTACACCATTTTTCATACCATGAGAATAAGATGGGGATGTTTTCTTCATGAATTAAACCATGTAAGGATAAAATCATCTTGATTGGAAGATTCTTAATTTTGGCAACAAGGTTGAGAACACTGGGAGCGTATTTTGAAATGACATTGGTGAAATAACGTCGCGACTCATCGAGCAATAAATCTTTGTTTTCATAATTACGTTCATAAGGATTAGAAGCTGTGATGAAAGAACCGAAGGCATCAGCAGAAAAAAGAATTTGGTTATTTACTTCGTAACTCATCATCACTTCAGGCCAGTGAACCATGGGAGCAGAAATAAAACGAAGAGTGTGGCTTCCTAAAAGAAGAGTGTCACCCTCTTTAATAATATTGAATTTTAAATGACTTAAATCGGGGAAGAAGTTTTTAAAGAAAACCGAACCCATCATTGAAATATAGATTTGAGCATTGGGATATTTCTTCATGACATCTCGAATCGAAGCAGTGTGATCGGGTTCTATGTGATGAATAACGATATAATCGAGTTCTCTTCCATTAAGAACTTCACTCAATTCTTCAAAAAATGTCTCTTTCACTTCCTGAGCGGAAGTGTCGAGCAAACAAGTTTTCTCATCTAAAAAAAGATAAGAGTTGTATGACATGCCGTTTTCTAAAGGAATTTCTCCTTCAAATAGCTTTTGATTAAAGTCTGTTTCATAAAACATGACTAATTTATCTTTAATATTAACAATCATAAAAATCTCCCGCGATTATTATAATAGAAAAGTGTCACTACATGAAACTAATAAGCGCTAAAAAATCCTTCTTTAATAAATCCAAAATCATTTCGATATTTTGGCATAATTACCGGTTAAATCATCTTTCTTATTGCATTGAAGCCCCTTTCGGCTCTAAACTTTTTCCATAATAGAGGACGATTATATGGAAAAATACACACGAGAAGACATCATTGAGATGGCTAAAAGGGAAGATGTTCGCTATATCCGTTTACAATTCACTGACATTTTAGGGACCATTAAAGCGGTTGAAATTCCCGTTAGTAAATTGAAAGAAGCTCTTGGGGGAGACATTATGTTTGACGGATCTTCCATCGAAGGTTTTGTACGCATTAAAGAAGCAGATATGTATCTTCGCCCTGATTTGAATTCTTGGATGATTCTTACATTTGAAGATATTCAATACGGAAAAGTGGCGCGTCTAATCTGCGATGTCTATACTCCTAAAGGTGAACCATTTGTTGGAGATCCTCGCTATGTATTAAAAAGAAATATTAAAAAGATGAAAGAAGCGGGAATTGAAACTTTCAATGTTGGTTTTGAACCCGAATTCTATCTCTTTAAACTAGGTCCTGATGGCAAACCCGATGTCAGAGCTTTTATCGATCGAGCCTCATATTTTGATCTCGCCCCTCTTGATGGAGCGGAATATGTCCGAAGAGATATTGCCCTTGAATTAGAAAAACTAGGCTTTGTCGTCCAAACCTGTCATCACGAAGTAGGCTTTGGGCAAAATGAAATTAATTTTAAATATGATGATGTTCTCACAACTTGTGATCGCGTTCAAACTTTTAAACAGGTTGTCAAAGTCATCGCCCGTAAACATGGATATTTTGCTACCTTTATGCCTAAACCAGTCGAAGGCATTGCGGGTAGTGGAATGCACACAAACTGCTCCTTGGCCGACAGCAAAGGAAGAAACCTATTCGCTGATGCTTCCGATCCAAGTAAACTCTCGATGATATGCTTAAAATGGATTTCCGGGATTATTAAGCACATTCGCCCTTTAACTTTTCTTCTTAACCCCACGGTAAATTCATATAAACGATTAGTGTCTGGATACGAAGCCCCCATCTACGCCTGTTGGAGCGATTCAAATCGTTCTTCCTTAATTAGAATTCCTTCTAGTCATGGGCCGAGCACTCGCACGGAAATTCGTTCTGTTGATCCGATGGCTAATCCATACTTAGCCTTGTCAGCTATTATCGCTGCTGGTCTTGATGGCATACTCAATCTCAAAGATGACCAGGTGGTCTCTCCTGTCCAAGACAATTTATTTTCTCTATCGAACCACGAACTTGATGAATTAAAAGTCACTCGTCTTCCTGAAAATTTGAAAGACGCTCTCGAGGACTTCAAAAAAGACGCTCTCCTTCAGGATGCTTTAGGAAAACATATCAGCGAAAAACTGATTGCTAGTAAGAGCATTGAATGGAGCAAGTATTCCTTAGTGGTCACTGATTACGAATTAAAACAATATTTCTAAAATTAAAAAAACTCGGGTTCCATCCTGAGTTTTTCATATGTCCTCTATTCTCTTTCAAAGATTTTTATTAGTTCTTGAGAGGTAACAATGTCGGCATCGTATACTTCTTTTAGATATTTGATGCCTGAATCATAATCATCCTTAGTGAATGAATCGGTAGCATCCGAGCAGGCAATGACTTTGTAGCCTAATTGGTAAGCATCCGCGGCAGTATGGCGGACACACATATGGGTGTGAAGCCCAGCTAATATAACTGTATCGACTTCTAATTCTTTTAATAACAAATCTAAATCAGTGTGGAAAAATCCACTGTAGCGACGTTTTTCAATGATGTAATCGGTAGGTTTGGGACCTAATTCTGGAATGATTTTTGCTCCTTCGGTACCCTTAATGGCGTGGTTGCCCCACAGCTTTAATTCGTGGTCGATGCTTGGAAGATGAGAATCATTACAAAAGATCACAGGAATATGATTCTTTCTTGCTCCATCAAGCAATTTCTTGGTGTGAGGAACAATAGCGAGACCTCGGTCGCACTTTAGAGCTCCTGTGACAAAATCATTGAGCATATCAACGACAAGAATGGCAAATTTAGGTTTCATAAATTTCCTCCTTACTACACCTTCACTATATATAAATATATTTGCTTTAAAAAGTAATACTATCTTTTAGCAAGTTTCTTTCACTTTCTAAAGCATTAAATAGGCATTTAAAAAATGAAAATTGTGAATAAAAAATTATTAATTGTGATATGATATTTGCATGCGCCAATAGCTCAACTGGATAGAGTATCAGACTTCGAATCTGAGGGTTGCGGGTTCAATTCCTGCTTGGCGTACCATTCTATTTTTACAGCTCGTTTACCTTATTGAGCTGTTTTTTTATTTTTATCAATTCCTAATCCGCTTTTTTGCATATAAATGAAGACTGCGCAACTCAACAATATGGATAAGAATGAGACAAGTGAGAGAGCCAATAACGAGGCTTCGTATAAAAGACCATAAAGTAATGAGCCTAAAAACCAAAATATGCCAAAGAGAATATCAAAGATTCCAAACGCTTTGGCCCGGTTGTTTTTGCTAGTTAGATCCGTCACTCCACTCAAGACAACGCTTTCCTGAGCCCCCATACCAATGCCCCAAAGTCCTGCCCCCAAGAAAATTGACCAATATTGATTAAAGAAGAAAAAGAACAAGGCAAAAGATGAAGTTAGAAGGGTGGCAATTATAATCGAAAGAAAACCTTTTTTATCATAAATAAGTCCAAAAATCATCGCGCTTATAGCATCGATCAACATCGCAAAAGAGTAGATAAGGGGGAGATATTCCACATTAAACAAGTTCAAAGAATCAACATGAGCGATAAACAAAGGAAAATCGACAAATCCAAAGGCCAGGGCGCACGATCCAATTAAGAAAAGTACGAAGCGTTTATTAAAAACAGATTCTTTTTTTTGAGGGAGATTCTCTTCAAATGTTTCGGGATGAGGATATTTGATACGAGCAGTAAATAACAATATGAAACAAATCAAAGCTGGGATACCAAGAACCAAAAACCCAACTCGATAACGATTATATTCGCTGAGCGAAGAGGTGGCTAAATAAGTAGCCGAGAGAATTAATGGTCCGATGAACGCCCCTAACTGATCCAAAAGTTCACTAAAAGCAAAAGATTTTCCCGTTCCATTTTTCTTGGCAGCAAAGCTTACCAAAGCGTTTTTTGCTGGTTTTTTAATCGCTTTTCCCATTTTTTCCATCAAAATGAAAGCGCAGGCTAGTAGCCACCCGTTTTCTGGAACAAGAGCCAAAAGTGGAATCCATATTAAATCAAAGACATAACCAAGAATAGTAAATAACCAATATTTTTTCGTTTTATCGACGATGTAACCAGTCAAGAGACGAAGAGTGAACCCGATTAGCATTCCCAAACCGCTTACTACCGAAATAGCAAATGGAGAAGTTCCAATGATTGCCTGATATGCTCCGATAATGGAATTAGATCCTTCATGAGTCATGTCGGAAAACATCGAGACAATAGCTAATAGGATAATAAACACTAACGCGCTATTAAGGCGGGCTTTTTTCTCATTTTGTTTTTTGCTTAAATTATCCATTTGAGTATATTTTACTCTCTTTTATGAATAAAACGTTATCCATAAAGGTCTTTTTAACATCTATAATAATTATGTTAGGAAAATATGGCTCTTTTAGATTGTGCAACAGGTTGCGGAGATGCTTCATTTAAAGACCAACCATTCGATGTGACTGATGGTTTGATTCTTTCTAATATTCTTTATTGTGACTTTCAAACCAGCCTTTCCCGTTTATCCAATCCTGAGTCAATTCCTCTTGATTTATTTTTCAAAAATCTCCTTTCAAACTCGAGTCTTAAAAAGACAAGTCAGGGTTTATTTTTGGGCACTAAACCTCTTCGCCTTGCTGAAAAAATTCATAATACCACTCGCTACAAAGACATCATTATTTCAGACTTTGAAGAAATTAATAATGAGACAAAAAACATTCAATTCGCAGCTATTTGCTATCATATTGACAAAAATTTAATATTTTTATGCTTTCGAGGAACCGATGATTCTTTGATGGGCTGGATGGAAAATTTGAATCTCTTTCTTGAAGAAAACATGCCTTCTCAACTATTCGCCAATGATTATTTAAATAAAATGATGGAAAAATACCCAAAAGCATCATTCATATTAGGGGGTCATTCTAAGGGTGGCAACCTTTGTGTCTACGCTGCAACTTATTGTAAACAAACTTTTAAAAGCAGAATTCAAAAGATATATTCCTATGATGGGATAGGCTTTTACCCTCACACTTTCGATTACGACAAATTTAAAGAGTTGGAGGACAAAACTCTTCTCATCGCTCCTTATGATTGCCTAGTTGGCAATTTGCTTGAACAACCAATTAAGAATCGGATGATTATCTCATGTAACAAGACTGGTCTATTTTGTCATGATATTCACACTTGGAAAACTGATGGTGAACATCTCCAAAAAGCCAACAAGCAAGAATTCTCCTCCCGAAGTCTAGCGACAATAAGCGAATTGAATCAGATGGTTTATGAGCAGAGCTACGAGAAAAGAAAAGATTTCGTTATCGACTTTAATAATGCAGTAAAATCTTGTTCCGCTAAGACGCTGAACGATTTAAAAAAGAATACTTCCTGCGCTTTTAATATTTATCGAAAGCTTTCTTTGCATAGTAATCATTATTGCTTAAAACAATTCGAACTCTCATCATCAATAATTTCAAACTCAATTAAAGAGCAAACAAAAACCCATCGTAGCGACGGGTTTAGTTTTATTAGTTAGAGAACTATTTTAAATTGTAGAAGACTTCTTTGCCTTTGAACTGAGCAGTCTCACCTAATTCTTCTTCAATTCTCATCAATTGATTGTATTTGGCGATACGATCAGTGCGACTCATTGAACCGGTCTTGATTTGTCCAGCGTTTAATCCGACAACTAAATCAGCAATAGTGGTGTCTTCGGTCTCTCCTGAACGATGGCTGACGACACAGGTATAGCCTGCTCTTTCAGCTTCTTGGCAACAATCCAATGTTTCGGTAAGCGTTCCAATTTGGTTGAGCTTAATGAGAACACTATTAGCGAGACCTTCCTTGATACCCTTCTTAACGATTTTAGGATTGGTAACAAATAAGTCGTCTCCGACGATTTGAATCTTTTTAGCTAAGCGATCAGTGAGCTTTTTCCAACCAGCCCAGTCTCTTTCACCTAAACCATCTTCGATGGAGATGACAGGATATTTCTCAACAAAAGAGGCCAATAAATCGATCATTTGATCAGTTGTTAAATTGCCACCTTTGGATTTCTTTAATTCATACATACCGGTGTCGGTGTTATAGAATTCGCTGGCCGCGACGTCCATGGCTAAGCAAATATCTTTGCCAGGAACATATCCGGCCTTTTTGATGGCTTCAACGATAACTTCTAATGGTTCTTCGTTGCTTCCGAGATTTGGAGCGAATCCGCCTTCATCACCAACGGCAGTGACATGGCCTTTATCTTTTAAGACTTTCTTTAAAGCATGGAAAGTCTCAGCACCCATACGGAGAGCTTCGCGCAATGATGTGGCTCCGACAGGCATAATCATATATTCTTGGAAATCGACTGAGCTGTCTGCGTGGCTGCCACCGTTAATGACATTCATCATTGGAACTGGTAACATTTTTGCATTTGGGCCACCGAGATATTTGTATAGAGGAAGTCCATAGAAATCAGCCGCGGCTCTAGCTACAGCAAGAGAGACACCTAAAATGGCGTTCGCGCCGAGTTTTTCTTTGGTTTCTGTACCATCTAATTTAATCATTGTTTCATCGATTAAAACTTGTTGATCAACAGGTAATCCAATAATTTCTGGAGCGATAATACTGTTAACGTTTTCAACAGCCTTTAAAACGCCTTTACCACCGAAGCGTTTTTTATCTCCATCACGGAGTTCTAATGCTTCTCTTTCGCCAGTTGAAGCACCTGAGGGAACAATAGCCCTTCCGAAAGCACCAGATTCAGTAGTGACTTCCACTTCAATGGTGGGATTGCCACGTGAGTCGATAACTTCCCGAGCGTGAATTGAACTAATATATGGCATAATTGCCTCCTATTTTCTGCTGTTATTATATATTAATAAAAGAAAAAAAGGAAACCCTATGCGATTAAGAACTAATTTTCCACCTAATCTATTCTTATTAGAATGTTGAATTGTCTTCATTGGATAGGTAAAATAGATAAGGATTATTAAAAATAATTTTAAGACATAAAGGAGAATATTATGGAAAGAATCTTAGTGCTCGTCCGCCATGGCGAAAGCGAATGGAACAAACTTAATCTTTTCACTGGTTGGACCGACGTTGATTTATCCGCCACTGGTGTTGAAGAAGCTAAAGCCGGAGGCGTTGCTCTAAAAGAGAGTGGCATCGAATTTGATGTTTGTTACACATCCTACCTTAAGCGTGCCATTCATACCCTCAATTTCGTTTTAGCCGAGATGGACAGAGAATTTTTGCCAGTATATAAGACTTGGGAACTCAATGAACGTCATTATGGAGCCCTCCAAGGACTGAATAAAGCTGAAACCGCCGCTAAGTATGGCGATGCACAAGTCACATTGTGGCGTCGTTCCTACGATGTACCACCGCCATCTCTAGATGAAGATGATAAGAGGAATGCCGCTTTTGCTCCTGCTTATCAAAAAGTCGACAAAAAGGATATTCCATTAGCTGAATCGCTATACAATACCGTTCAACGCGTCATTCCTTTCTATGATCGAGAAATTCTTCCTCGTTTAAAAAGAGGAGAAAACGTTCTCATCGCTGCCCATGGCAACTCATTAAGAGCGTTAGTTAAGTTCTTAGATGGTATCTCAGATGATGACATTGTCGGAGTTAACATTCCAACTGGAATTCCCCTCGTCTACAAGTTTGATGATAATATGAAAGTAATCTCTCATGAATACATTGGCGATCCAAAAACCATTCAAGAAAAGATCCTCAGTGTCGCTAATCAAGCTAAGAAAAAATAGTTTAAAAAAGTCTCTCAATTAATGAACTGAACCCCATTTAGTTCACAGGAAATAAAAAGACCTCTTATCATATAATGTTGATAGGAGGTTTTTATTATGGCTAGTAAAGGTCAAAAATTTCAGAAAGTCAGTCCGGACGTTAAAAGAGAAATACTTTTCAAGTATTTTAATGGTGAAGGTTCCCCGAGAATGCTTGAAAGAGAATACGGCGTTTCTTTTAGCACGATTAAGACATGGATTCACAAAACCAAAAAGGGGATAGATGTGACCATCAATCACCAAAAAG
>JAEZUH010000015.1 GCA_023443485.1 Bacillota bacterium
ATTACAAAGAAATGGAAAACGTTGATGGCCAAGTATTATATGATGGTGATTCTATGATTTATCCAAGAAACATTCTTTGGAATAAATATCTCAATCGACACAATGTATTTGTCATCACAAACAACACTAGAGACTATAGTGCTGTACCAAACCGCGCTGATGATCCAGACGCAGTTGGACCAGCTGATAATTCTTTATTACTCATTGATCCAAACGCAAAGAGGACAGGATTCCGCAAAGTCAGCGATATCGTTTCCTTGCAAGATTCCTCTCTCGCATTAAGCGATCCAAACTTAGGAGTCTTAACCGATGAAGAAGGTCGTGTTATCGTTGGTGTCCGCAGTCAATATGGTGTCCATTTTATGGTCATCCAAAAATCCATCTATGAGTTTGCCGAATCAGCGAGCAATGTTGATTATGTTGCTCTAGAGGATTACTACACCACTGCAGTACCTACCGATCAAGATTATCCATCAAATACAAATGGTTCACCCAAATCAACTTATGTGAACTTCCTTAATACTGATAAAGCTGGTTATAACGCCCGCGCTACCGAAGTCAAGGAAGCTATTAAAGGATTTGATTCAACCTATGATTATCGTCTATACGAGTATCTTTACGAAAGTAACAAAACAAATCTTGAATTTAGTGAAAATCTAGACGTCAAAATCATTAACTACCTCGAAAAGCAAAGAGAAAACAACGTAGAGTCACAAACTCTTGGTTTAAATCGCGCTTGGGAAAGTTACCTAGAATTACTCGAGGCTCAATCAGAAGCTAGAAGCAATCAATCACGCATGGTTCCAGAAGGATGCATTATTGCTTTCACCGATGGAATTACAAATGATTACTATGTTAATGGAGGCGAATGTTATTATGGCAACAAATAATAAAAAAGTTTCACGCTACTTAGCCGTTGCTTTGTTAAGTGTTCTTGGTTTAACAGCTTGCAATGAGGTTGTCGCCAGACCATCCGACTATGATTCCAACATCATTACTAGTGGGGTTACAGCCGACATGGAAAGCAATCTCATGAGTATCGTTTACGATGCTCTTCGTGAAGGAGCTCTTGCTTCTGATGTTTTAGAAGAAGTTCTCTATCAATACTCCGTTTCTATGCTTGGAAGATATAACAAGTTAGTTGGTCCATCTGATTCATCTTCAAATCTCTCTTCTGGCACCACTTTAAAAGAAGCTGTTGCTTCTGCTGAGAGTGGCGACAAGAGTGTGGCCAACGCTTTTATCAAATCACATCGCGCTTACTGGACTGTCAACGCGAGCGGTGAACGTGTCGATGACAATGATGAAGTCCGTACCGATGGAGGAGATGCCGCTAGCGATTCAGAACTTGAAACTTTAATCGCTAAATGGAATGCCATTGAAAATCGAATCAAAGAAAAAATCTATGATGAAATCGTCAATGGAGCTTACTCCTATCGCTCACAATTTTCTGAAAGAACATATTTAGTTTCACTTAGAGCAAGTCTCGAAAAAGTTGCTGACTACAATGTGTTAAATTCTACCAACGATGCTGGAACATCGGGATATTTCACTCCACGCGTGTTCGATGCTCAATATGACTACGAAGATGTGTTTGTTCACTATCTACATCGCGAAAATTATCAAGAAAATTACGAATTAGGCCAAGATGAGAGCACTAATAGCGTCTCTTATATCGAAGACTCTTTCATTAAAGATATCTATCGCGAATTATTAACTGAGCAATACCTCCTCGATGAAACTTACAACACTCTTGGCCGTAGCTATGCTAGAAAAGTTAATATCATTTCTCTCGCCACCAAAGACGACAGTGATAAGAGCGCTCAATATTTGATGAATTATTTCGTAAATAATGTTGTCTATGAAGAGCCACTACTCGATCCTGAAACACCTGCCACCAGAATCACGAATTCTGATGGAACACCAGCCAGTTTCAATCGTGTCGGCGAAGATCAATTCACTGCTTTATCCGACGCCTACAAAGGTGTCATTCATGGTGATATGTCAGAATTAGCAGGTTATTACCTAACGAGCTCGTCGGCTTTTGATCAAGTCCTCGATGGCGGATTAGTTAGCTATTATGCTGGAACTGATTACGGCGATTTAATGGAAGAGTTCAGCAAAATTAAGGACAACCCATTAACTACCGATACTTCCATTGAAAATGATTTCACCAACAATGGTGCCTACACCAAAGAAGTTGGTCTCGAATTAAAAACTCGCAATCTTGCCAGCAATAGTTATGTAACCAGAGGTTGGTTCATTAAAAATGGCGGATTAAATGATTTCAGCACATTCCGTGATCGCTTATTCAATATTGGCGTCGCAAGTGCGTTAGACAACATCAAACCACAAGATGGCGAAACTGTTGACTATGATCAATATGAGCGTTTCTATCGTGATGGAGAATCCTGGGAAATTGATACTTCTCGCGATTACAACAAATATGTCGCTCGTATTAATGGTAGCTACTTCCTTAAGAGTGCTACTTCCGAAAGCGTTTCCAGCAAAAACGACATCGTCTTCTACAATTCTGATACCAAGACCTACTATCTTGTCCAAGTTGTCGAAGCTGTCTCCTCTTCAAAATTCAATAAGAGTGCTGATGCTTGGAACTACGCAAAGCTCCGCGATGATCGCAAAGTTTTAGCGGACTATGTCAACGAAGTTGCTAAGATTTTATCCGAAAACGAATCCTATGTTACTCTCGCTAAGAAACATTGGCTTGAAGAAATGGGAATCGATTACCACGATGATATCGTCTACGATTATTTCAAAACAAACTTCCCAGAATTATTTGACTAGAGTAATCTTCTCTAAATAACATTAAGACCAGAGTCAATTCTGGTCTTTTTCATTAAGCATATTATTGCCATCAATATTATTTGATATAATATGTTTAAATAAAAGGAGTTCAGTATGAAAGAAAATGATGTTTTTTGCAAAATTGCTAATGGTGAAATCCCCTGCTATAAGCTTTATGAAGATTATGATGTAATCGCTTTTCTTGATATTAACCAAGTGACTAAAGGGCACGCTTTAGTCATTCCAAAAAAGCATTACGATAACTTTCTTGCCACTCCTCATGAGTTGATGCATAAAGTGATGGACGTTGCTCAACGAATCGGCCAAGTGGATATTAAGTATCTCGGAGCAAAGGGCGTGAATATTCTCACCAATTGTTACGATGCAGCAGGCCAAAGCGTCAAACATTTCCACGTTCATGTTATTCCACGTTATGAAGAGGAGGAAGGTTTCCGATTAGAGATGAAATCACATCCAGATGGATTGAACCTCCCCGCTCTTGCTGAAGAAATAATCAAAAATCTCTAATAAAAAATCCCTTCTAAACTGAACTGAACCCCATTTAGTTCACAGGAAATAAAAAGACCTCTTATCATATAATGTTGATAGGAGGTTTTTATTATGGCTAGTAAAGGTCAAAAATTTCAGAAAGCCAGTCCGGATGTTAAAAGAGAAATACTTTTTAAGTATTTTAATGGTGAAGGTTCCCCGAGAATGCTTGAAAGAGAATACGGCGTTTCTTTTAGCACGATTAAGACATGGATTCACAAAACCAAAAAGGGGATAGATGTGACCATCAATCACCAAAAAG
>JAEZUH010000036.1 GCA_023443485.1 Bacillota bacterium
CATGGTAAGCGCAGGTGTGACATCCATTAAATATATCGTTGATTTTGGTGGCACATATACTACTACTGTTTATTCAAATTATGTTGTGACCCGCAACTACTATATTTCACAAGGTTCGACTTACTACAGTATCTATGAAATGGTAAATAATTCGACTTCCCTTTATCCCAACATATTCAATGTATGTGGAGATATAAATATTCATTTTCTAAATTCTAATTCTTACACTGCCTCTGGAGTTGCGATCTCCTCAACCTACGCAAATGAATCGTCAGTATGCACTCTCTTCTCGTTTGGCAATACTAGAATTATGTGTTGTGGAGACCTCACAAATACTTCTGCTTCTGGAGGGACTCCAGAAACATACTTGATTGATACCTACGGACCTTCTAGAGAAGGGCTGTGGAGCAATTCGACAACCAATATTGTCAAGGCCAACCATCATTGCAGCAATACTCATGGAAGCAACAGCGATTATTGGATTAATGGTCTTTCTCCTGATTATGTCGTTATTTCTGCCGCAATCGTAACTGGCAACCGCAGCGAAAACAGCGATAATGTTACGGTCACAAATCATCCAACCGCCGCCTCATTAGCTCGTTATTTAGCGGTCACCGATAATGTTTATTGCAATATCATCAATGGGACGACCCATTATAATTTTGCGACAACAAGCAGCTCACCAGTTTTAACTTTTGAAGCAAGAACAATCAATTATTCATATAATGGAGTCATTGTCAACGCAACATTAGAAAAAGAATACCGCTTTGTGCAGTCTTCCTTTTATTCTCAGCTATATATTTAATTCCGATTGTTAATTTCTTTAATTAAGTAATCCATCACTGACTTTCGCGTTATGATGCCAATGAAAACCCCTTTATCATCTTCAACGGGGACAAAATTTTGATTAACAATTAAATCAATTAAATCATTTACATCTTTATCGATGCGAATAGAAGTATTTGATCGATGTGGTTGAATTTCTTTAATGGAAATTTTTTCGCACATCTCAATGTTCAGATTTTTCCCTTTGATAAACCACAAGAGGTCGCTCGTCGACAATGTTTCAACATAACGACCATCTTTGTCGATAACTGGAATTGATGAATAACGGTGGTGTTCCATTTTTTCTAGAGCCTGCCTCACTGAAAAAGTGTCATGTAGATATTCCACATTATTTTTAGGAGTTAAAAAGAACAATACGTTCATAAGCAAAGTATATCACTTTTTATTATCATCACCAATATCGAGGTTGGTATATTTGGGAAAGATGTTTTTAATACGCTTGTATTCTTTTTAAGAGAAATAACCTTTATAATTGTATTGATTTCCATAACGAAATTGAATGGTACGAAATTACTAAAATAGAAGCAAAAAATGAACCAGTGTAATGTTTATATAGCAAAATACCCATTTTCTTTCAAAGAAGATATTTATTGTCATCTTAGGAAAGAAGAAATTGAAAAATGCCGCAATTCTGATGTTAAAGAACAAAAATTCTATGTTTGGAAACTACTTGAATATGCGTTATTCGATACCTTTGGTCTTGAGAAAAGCATACTTAATTTTCAAAAAAAGAATAACGGTAAATGGATTCTTGATGGATACTTTTTTTCACTTTCTCACAGCGGAAATATCGTTGTGGTAGCGGT
This sequence comes from Bacillota bacterium, assembly GCA_023443485.1. GTDB lineage: Bacteria > Bacillota_I > Bacilli_A > RFN20 > CAG-826 > JAAYDH01. Next base: position 1,653 of record JAEZUH010000036.1, read on the forward strand.
TAGTGATTCTCCTATTGGAGTCGATATTCAAAAAATTAAGAAAATTGAAGATGCGAGTAAATTTAAGGCAGTCATTTTTTCGGAAAAGGAAAAATCTAAGTATCGGAATGTTAATGACGAACAACTCATGCAAATTTGGTCTTTGAAGGAATGTTCTTTTAAGAAAAGCAATGATTCAAATTTTGCACCAAACCATTATGAAATAGACACTCTTTCACGATATAACTCCCTAAGGTTAGAAAGTCAAAAAGACAAGTATATACTTTCAACTCTATGCGACCGGATAAAGGATGTGAAATATTATTCTTTATTTGACGATTTCAAATTGCAGGAAATGGGAAAATCTGTTTTCGTTCCCATTGTTTGTTTACATAGCGAAAATAACTCTATTTAATATCTTCCAATTTTGGCAATGAAACGATTGCACCTTTTCGAGTTACCGTTATTGCACTGCAACGGTTAGCGAACTCCATAGCTTCTTTAATACATTTTTCTTGACTTAATGCAGTAACGAAAGCACCTAGAAAACTATCTCCGGCAGCAGTTGTGTCTATGGCATCAACTTTCATTGGCGCGATTTTTAATTGAGTTTCTCTATTGATAAAAAGGGATCCGTTTTTCCCAAGTGTGACAATAAGATTCTTTAAACCCTTTTTAAAAAGTGGTTTAGCCATTTCTAAATAATCATCATTTTGTTTGGTACCAAAACAAGCAAGTTCGTGTTCGTTTGGAACAAAATAATCGATAAAAGGAAAAACATCATCGGGCAATTCATGATAAGGAGCCGGGTTAAGAATGGTGGTTATACCTAATTCTTTTGCTTTTTTTAAAGCGAAGCAAACAGTATCAATCGGATTTTCTAATTGAATAAGAAGATACTTTGTATCTTTCTCTTTATCAAAAATAAACTCAATGTCATCTTTTGTGATATCCATGTTTGCGCCTGGTACTATGATTATTCGGTTTTCTTTTGTGAAGGTATCTAGAGTAATACTGGCTACTCCAGTTTGTTTGGTTGACCTTTTTAAAATGCCTCTAATACCCAATGATTTGAGAAAGGAAGAAATATAATCACCATTTTGATCCTTTCCAACAGAACCAAAAAATGTCACATCTCCACCAAGGAAAAAAGCAGCACAAGCTTGATTAGCGCCCTTTCCTCCCACGTTAGATAAGAATGATTCCCCAAAAACAGTTGTTCCTGGACCAGGAAGGACTTTGGTATATGTCACATTGTCAATGCTCAAAGAGCCAATAACTAGAATTTTACTCATGATATTTGCTCCTTAAACAATTAAAAATTAATTTCCAAAACCTCTTGACGACAATATCCATTCCCACGAGACAATTTTTTGGGGCATGTAGATAATCAAATACATCGCAGTTTGTTCTGCCGTGACTAGTGCTGTGGGATATATCAATTTCGACATTCATATTTTGAAAATTAACTAAAGAGTCATCAATTAAAGAAGCGACTGTTACTGGATCATGGAGAGGAGCCCCATCTATGTGAAAAGTTTTTCTTTGATTATCCAAAAAAACGCGCATCAATTAAGCGAAGAAAATTGATTTTTTATTTCCGATGGCAAAAGCTCTATTAATGATTTCATCTGTCACTAAAACCTTTCGAGTTACATTCAAGCCAATCATTTTGATTGGAACTCCGGAATGCATAACAATATGAGCGGCCTCAGCATCCACCAAAATATTAAATTCAGCGGCCGGAGAAACATTGCCGTTATCAACGGATCCGCCCATAAAAATAATCTCTTTGATATGTTGAGCAATTTGAGGTTTTAACCTCAGTGCTAATGCTAGATTAGTCATTGGACCTGTTGTCACGACAGTAACATCTTCATTATTTGATAACAAATCGGCAATAAGACTTGAACCATTTCTAGTGTCAAATTTTACTTCATACTTTGGAAAATCAAAACCATCTAGGCCACTTTTGCCATGAACTTCTTCACAAATCATTGGTTCACTGACCAATGGATGAGAACACCCTATTGCAATCGGAACATTTATATCGAAATAGCGGCAGATATTTAAGGCGTTTCGAGAAGTTTTTTCAATCGTTTGGTTTCCCGATGAAACTGAAACACCCAGAAGCTTAATCTTTGGAGAACATGCAGCTAAGAGAAGGGCTATTGCATCATCGTGTCCCGGATCGCAATCAATAATTATTTTTTTCTTTTCCATTGTTTATAACCTCATCATGTCAATTACGACATCAATCATTTTTTCGTATTCTTGAATTACGAGATATTCATACCGTCCGTGGTGGTTGTAACTTCCTGTGCCGAGATTAGGAGTCACTAATCCCATTTTTGAGAAAGTTGCTCCATCGGTTCCTCCTCTGATTTTGGTGCTTCTAGGAGTTATTCCGTTTTTTAGCAGAGATTTTTTAGCAAGTTCAACTGGGCGAGGATCTTTTTCGACATAAGGTTTCATATTTTCATATTGCCTTTTTATTTCAACATCAACGGAAATTTTTGGGTATTCCTTTTTAATATTGCTAACTATTTCATTTATTAATGAAATTCTTTGCTGCAATTTGAGCTCATCAAAGTCACGTAAAATCATATCTAATTCAGCAGACTCGCTTGTGCCATTGAGACTATTAATATGCCAGTAGCCTTCATCCTCATTTGCATCAAAAGGCGTTTCATTGGAAGGGAAAGAGGAAATTATTTCATTCAAAATCAATATAGCGTTGATTAAAGTGTTCTTCCCTTCTCCGGGATGAACTGCCACTCCACGAACAAAGATTTTCGCTGATGCTGCATTAAAATTTTCGTAATCTATGCAATCAATATGACTGCCATCAATGGTCACAGCGTAATCGGCACTCATTTTCGCTAAATCAAAATGAGCTGATCCCAAACCGATTTCTTCATCGGGAGTAAAAGCAACCGAAATGTTTTTATGTTTTATCGAAGGATTTTTATAGAAATATTCTAAAGCGGACATAATGATGGCAATTCCAGCCTTATCATCCGCTCCTAGTAAGGATTCCCCGTTTGTGACGACTAAATCTTTACCAATATGTTTCAAGAGGTCGGGAAATTGTTTAGCTGATAGAACATATTTGTCATTGAGGTGAATGTCTTTTCCATCGTACTTTTCAATAATTGTCGGCTGACAATTTGCATCAGTAACTTCTAAAGCGGTATCAACATGTGCATTAAAACCAACTCGGTCTCCTTCTCCGGACAAGTGAGCATAAACAACACCATACTCATCAATATAGGCATCAGCAAGGCCTAACTCCTTCAGCTCTTTTACAAGTAAAGAAGAAAGATTCTTCTGTTTTTCAGTGGAAGGAATGGTTGTGCTAGTATCATCAGCTTGTGTATCAATCTGGGCATATCGTATAAATCGTTGAATATTTTTCATAAAAACCTCGTATATAAATACTAGCACAATTAGAAAGAGTTTCTTTAAAGAAAATCCTATTTGTTAAATCAACGAAATGACATATAATAATTGCGTTATGAATCAACAAATTGAAATTAAGCGAAAAATCTTCGAGGTGATTGAATCTCTCGGAGAGCGTAGCAAAAAAGTAACTCGCAAAAACAGGACATTTTTTCTAAAAGATTTCGGGGAAGACGTCGAAGGTTACGAAAGATATGTGAACTCCGCTCATAAATTGTCTGTCTCCGGCATTCTTTCACCTAAAATCTATTGTCACGAGAAAAAAACTCATATCGTTGTCGAAGACTTTATTCCCGGACCGACCGTTCTTGAAGTTCTCTTAGAGAATGATTTACCAGAAGAATACTTTCCAGCTATTTTTATTGACAACTGGTATATGAAAAGTGCCAAGATTCTTTTAAGCTTTGATCCAATGAATTATAAATTTTATGAAAATAAGTTGTATTATTTACCTCAAATTTACGATAACTATGATGAGAAAAAAACTTTCGAAAAAGCTGGAATTTGGTATTGGTTCTATTGTCGCGAATTCACAAAATACTTAGATGCCAAAGGAATTGCGATTGATCAAAAAAGAGCTGATATAGAACAGTCTTATATCAACAAAAAAATTGCTTTAACTGTGGTTAAACACTATCGCTAATTTTATGAAAGATTATATCGTTTTTTCATTATCTCAAAATAAAAAATTAGCACGCAAACTTGCTGAGCAGCTTGAAGCTAAACTTGGACGTATTTCCATTACCCGTTTCGCTGACGGCGAAGTATTAGTAAAAACACTTTCCAATGTTAAGGGAAAGGATGCAATTGTAATTGAATCAACATATAAAAATGCCCATGAACGTATTTTTGAATTGCTTTTACTATTGGATTCTATTAATCGTTCTGGTGCCAAATCCATTCAATTATTTATCCCTTATTTTGGTTATTCTCGACAAGAACGAGTCAGCTGGACCAACGAGCCAGTTAGTTGTGAGGTTGTAAGTAAAATCATCGAGACCGCCAGCTATGACTCACTCACTACATTTGATTTGCATCATCCAGTCATTGAAAGTTTCTTCAAAAGATCAATCAAAAGTCTAAGCACAAGCGATTTATTTATCGATTATTATTTAAACTACATGAAAGATAATCGTTTAGCGAAAAAGGACATTGTTATTGTTTCTCCTGATCACGGAGCCAATCACCGAGCTGATGCATTGGTTGGAATAGTAGGAGAAGCAAAGGTCATTCTTGATAAGGTGAGACCAAAGGCCAATGTCGCCGAACATCTTGTTGTGGACGATAAGCTAGTAAAAAATAAAGTCTGTATTATTATTGATGACATTATAGACACAGGCGGAACAATTATCTCTGCTGCAAACCTTTTATACCAACATGGAGCAAAAAAAGTTTTAATTGGAGCAAGTCATGCAGTGTTTTCCAATCATAATATTAAAAAATTCAAACAAGCTAATATAGTTGATATTGCGGTAACCAATACAATTGAGCAGAAATTAAATAAAGATATAAAAGTCCTCGACATCTGTCCCCTCATTCTAAAGCTCATTAAGTAATTATAGAGTGTTGTCCTTGCCTAACCACTCAAAAAACAAGGAGGAAGTATTTTGAAACTTTCAATTAAAGACATAGCCAGTAATGGCATCATTGCCGCACTGTACGCAGTTTTGACATTAATAACCTACCAATTTTCATACGGGCCAATTCAATTTCGCATTGCCGAAATAATGGTTTTGCTTTGTTTCTTCCGAAAAGACTATGTAGTTGGACTTACGATTGGGTGCCTCGTGGCTAATTTATTTTCCTCTGTTTCAATTTTCGACATTGTATTCGGAACCCTTGCCACTCTAATCGCATGTCTGTTTATTGCATATTCAAAAATACTTTTGCTTTCTCTCGTCTACCCAATTGTCGTAAATGGATTGATAGTGGGACTGATGCTCTATTTCTTTGTCGATTCGTCAGTTTCGTTTTGGTTTTACGCCGGGACTGTTGCTCTGGGAGAATTGGTCGTAATGATTGTTGGTTATATTTTGTTTATGTTTCTTCGAAAACAGGAAACCTTTATGAAACTGATTCGAGCAAATCAGAATCTTGCTTTTAAACTATGATAATGTTTAAATAGTTAGGCACATGAAAGACTTCTATTTAGAAATATTACACATCGATAAACAAACCGGAGCGAGGTACGGTATTTTGCATACCCCACATGGAAACGTTGAAATTCCAATGTTTATGCCAGTTGGAACTCTTGCTACCGTTAAGACACTTTCCCCAGAGGAATTAAAAGAAATTGGATCTGGTGTTATTCTTGCTAATACCTATCACTTATCAATTAGGCCAGGCGCTGACGTAGTTCAAAAAGCCGGCGGCCTTCATAAATTTATGAACTATGATGGTCCCATCTTGACCGATTCAGGAGGATTTCAAGTTTTTTCGCTTGCTGAGCAGAGGAAAATAACCGATGAAGGTGTTCACTTTAGGAGTCATTTGAATGGTGAAAAACTGTTTTTTTCACCTGAAATCGCCATTGGTATTCAAGAGAAACTAGGCGCCGACATCATAATGTCTTTTGACGAATGTATACCTTGGAATGTTAGCTATGAATACGTAAAAAAATCGACTGAAAGAACGCTTCTTTGGGCAAAAAGAGGACTTGATGCTCACAAAAGAGAAGATCAAGCCTTATTCGGAATAGTTCAGGGTAGTGACTATCCTGACTTGAGAAAAATGTGCGCTGAGACTCTTGCGAAAATG
>JAEZUH010000029.1 GCA_023443485.1 Bacillota bacterium
TCGTCAGTAGGAAAAACGCTTCCACTTTCATATTTTGTTATGAGAGTGCGAGACACAAAAATTTTTGAAGCAAGCTGCTCTTGAGACAAGCCGTTTTCTTTTCGAAGTTTTCTTATTTTTTCGTTTAATTCCATGTTGTAATTTCCATTATAAATGAATTAGACATCTTATTCATACTTCTCATACTTTTTTCTTCATCAACTTGAATATACATATAATGACTTTTGTGACTTATGTAAAATATAGCAGAATATGGCATGCTGTAAGCAAAATGAGGCTCTGTTTCTACATGAATGCAAATCGCATCATCTTTTTGCTCATTTGATGGCCATGCAAAGAATTCTTCATCGATATTAAAATTTACTAAAACATATTTGCAATCCAAATAAGAATAATATTTTTCACTAACATCCCACGCTAAAGATTGATACACACTACTGCTTACTTGCATTCTAGTGATATTAGAAACTTCAAAACCAGTAATTTCTTTTAAAGAATATGTTTTGCTACTGCAGCTTGTTAACAATAAAGGTAAAACTAGAAGAAATAATGTTTTTTTCATACTTCTATATTAATTTAATTAATAGAAACTAATATGTGAATTAATGTGAAAAAGATAATTAATTAACAATTTCTTTTTTTGGATTTTACTATAAAAACAATACCCAGCGTTAAGAAAACAGCGGATATTGGCCAATAGATGAATATGGTCCCTAAAGGAGCAATTATAAAATTAACTCCGCCATATTTAACACCACATACCCAAAAATAGATACCCAAAAACAGCGAAAAAACGAGATTACTAAAAATATAATTCCGACGATTTTTTTCTTCATATTAACTATAAAAATCTTCCTACGATATCTAATCGTGCATGTACCTAATTTGTTGACACAATAATTTTATCGTGTTTTATCAAATATAAGCAATGAGGCACTGGATTTTAGCCAATTTCCTTTTACTACATAGTAGTAACTCTTATTCTATATCTGTAAACTGGGATTTGCTGACATAGGATTTTTTATTGGTTGATATAGTTTTAATCTAGGTCAAGTTTAATATTCTATGCGAAATAACATACATTATTTCTTCTAAAAAATGACTGAAATTTAAATGTATCAGTTTTTATATAGTTACATATAGGATTTATATATTAGTTGTTTAGATATGTATTGTTTACACTGATACTAACTAGGATTATATAAAGCATTAAAATTGATAAAAAATTTTTATAATTCGAGTAAATAAAAATACTCACCACCATTCAATTTGTTCCATTGAATCCTGTACGAACCATTAAGTGTAATAAAATCATCTTTTTTTCCAGTTGGCTTTTGAACTGTTCCGTTGAGTTCTTTATTAGCTCTAAAGAAAGCGTAAATACCACTACAGTCATTGCCTTCATAGAAAAGGTGATCTTCAACAAAAGTCATAACGAACGTTCTATTAAATCCTAACTCTTTTACTCTTTCCATGAATTTTATATCACCAATGAAAGCGAACATTTGTTCAGGATGTTGACCATTCTTTGGATATTTAAGTTCAATGGCATATCTTTCACTCATATCAGGTTTAAAGATAACAATGTCCATTTCTTTCTTTTTCGTATCCGCATTCCTAAAGAAATAGCTAACGTTTCGTTCAAACTGAACTTTGTATTCAGGGAGATTATTTCTTAAAAAAATACCTAATTCGTGTTGCAAAGAAAATTCATTATAGATTTCTATATCGTTTTCTTTTCTATAATTCCAAAACTCTATTAAAAGATTTTTTATATCCATAATCAATCGTCCTCCATTATTTCAAAGAACTCTTCGTCGGTAAGATCTTTATCGAAGTTATGCTCTCCGTCTTGACGAGGATATCTTCTTTTTTGTTTCTTGATCTTTTTGTCTTTCTTTTTCTTTTTAGTGAATGGCCACATACTTTACCTCTTTTGCCAGAACATCAAATCAATTTTCTTGATCCTGGTGAAATGTTTATATTTAGGAAGCTTGCTATCAAAGAGTCGCACCATTTCTTCTGCGGTATCGGTTTTTAATAAATTAACATAGAAATTAACGACTTTTCTGTAAGTCTCAACACATTTATCGATTGTGACATTATATGGCCTTGGAGCGTCTATTTTTGCATTAGCTAAAACATACTGATCCCAAACCGGCATATCAGGATTCAAAGTCGCAAGCATTTTAGATGAAAAAGATGGCTCAATAGACCCTTTAAATGTATAGACCTTTTTAATAATGTCCTCAAAAGACACTGTCTTGCCTTTCAATGATTCCATGTAAGCGTAATATTTCTCAAGAAATAATTCTTTGCTTCTTCTAATTCTATAGAAACCAGTGAATCTCTTTTGGAATTCTTCATCCTTTGAAACATCAGTCTTAGTAAACTTAGCCATTATAAAGTCATACTTGGCTGCACCAATAGCTATGTTTTCCCAATTAAACTCATTTGAATTAATCATGCCTCTAATTTTATTACAGAAGGCATGAGATAAAAAGTGAAATAGAGTGAGAAATTTTGAGATTTTATGTTTTATAAACTTACAAGTTTCATAACAAAAAACCCACCATTTTCAAAATGATAGGTTGTTACTTTAGTTTTATGAGTTTTGATATGTGTTTAATGAGATAGATATATCTTACACTTTAAATAACTTATCTTATAAGCACTTTGTTTACAAAGTTGAGCGACCAAAAGGCAAATACAATATTCCAGTCCTTCTATGCGTTAAAAATGACGTCCGAATAATGTTTCAATATAAGTATGTTGTTGAGGGTATTTCATCAGCTTGTAATCATTTGCTTAAGAATTTTAAATCAATAACCAACTACTACAGTGCGACCAAAGCAAATACACTTGAATCCATTCAAAACGAGCTCTTAGTTCTTCATCAAGAGCTCAATGAGACCACTGACGCGGAAGTGAAATTAAATATCTACAATCGCATATCTGCACTAAAGAACAACCAGCTGACATTCGAGAGCATAGAAGACACTCTTCGAAAACTAAAACTCTCACTAGTGTCGCTGGGCGAAGGTTACGACATCGAAATTGTCAAAACCATATTCTCCCAAGTCTACGTCAAGGACAACCACTTCTATTTAATCTTTAACCCCACTAGCTCGCCAAATGATTTATCAAACAACACGAACATTCTTCTCAGTGTTAAAGTATCTTCAATTGCTAATTACAAGATGACGGAACTCGACTTTTCTATCGTACTTGTGTAGGTTCGCTATCTTACAATGAGCAAATAGAGACCACTCAAAAATAGGTTCGCTATCTTACAATGAGATTTTCTAGGTTTTTATGGATTTCAAGTATATGGTCATTTGCTAATCGACTTTATATTCTAAACATACAAAAAAACGACCAATTTAGGTCGTTTTTGTTCATTTTTCGCTACTTTTTAGCGAGTAATTAAAGACAATTTTGGCAAAGGTTGTTTCAATTGATACAAATATTAGGGTAATCGTTCAATCGTGCAACCACTTGCTTGTAATCGTTCACATAGTTGTATTTTTGGGTGATTTTTCCGTCACTGTGAATACGTAACTTGCAAGTGCTTTAGCTTTTACCAGTACGTAAAGTTGGCTTTTCTTTTCCATGAATTATTCCTTTAAAATGGCCTCCGCTATCACAAAGTGATGACGCTCTGGCCATTTTGGATTGCGGCGAGGATTATGATTTCCCTAAAGTGAAATCCACAAAGCGGGGACGACACCGTGGCGCGTGCTGATGACATAGTAGTTGCTGTTGTTGACAATGATGTAGTTGTAGACATAGCCATCGTCGCCCACGTGCCGCGCGAGGTTGGCGCCGTTGCCGTTCGGCGACCGCAGCCACCAATAAGAATTGCCATTTGAGGGAGCGATATAAACTCCTTGAGATTGAGCGTAGGCGCTTGGCTGAAGTTGTCTTGCTGTTGCTGTGCCTAATCCATAGGTTGCACTTGTGGCTTCTGCGTAGCTTAGCAAGAACACCTTATCGCTCGTGTTAGCGCAGGCATAACTATTTGAACTATAACCAGTCGAGGCAACGCTATTATCAACTGTTGTTGTTTGAATTCTTGCCTTTTCTGCGGCTGTAAAGGCTGTGTTATAGAAGTTATCGTTTAACCATGAACGAATATGCGATTCTTTATAGTTGTTTGGGTAGACGGTACTCCCACCGATGG
>JAEZUH010000061.1 GCA_023443485.1 Bacillota bacterium
TAAAAATCATTATGGATTTAGTATTGAACCATACCTCAAAAAGTAATGTTTGGTTCAAGAACTCTCAATGGGCAAAGCAAGGTCTCGATGAAGAAGGCAACCTTATTAATTGGAGAGATGTCTATCACTGGAAGTACGCTACTGATACAGTCAAAAAATATGTCGATGGTCAATATGTGACAATTAGCGTAAAAGATGACGCCGAGAGCAATAATCCTTCTTGGTATCGAGATGGTGAATCAAACTATTATTATTACGGTAAATTTGGTAGTGGGATGCCAGAGATCAATTATGAATGTCAAGCCACTCGCGATTTAGTGAAAAACATGGCTAAATACTGGCTATCATTTGGTTTGGATGGTTTCCGACTTGACGCGGTTAAACATATTTACATGAAGGATGAAGTTGATAACACGGGAAGTGACATTATCATTCCCGATGTCGGCAGTAAGACATCCTATGATGATGAAAAAGGCACCAATGTCACAAGGAGTTTCGATTATTCTAGCGATTTAACGAAGAACCTTATTTGGTGGAAAGAATTCGCAAATGAATTAAAGGCCATCTTCCCTGAGTGTTTTTTAGTTGGTGAAAACTTCGATGGATGGGGAACTAGAATCGCTCCTTATTATCAAGCTCTTGATAGTCAATTTGATTTCTCGGCCTATTATCATATTTCCCAGTTTTTATATGCTAACCCATCAAATACCTCTGGTAGTGGAGCTTCTCAATATGCATCGACTCAAGCGGGTGAAACATTTGTTCCCTTTGCCAGTTCAGAAAATCAAGTTTTAGGAGATACCGGAATCAGTGTTCCAGGTGGAAAACGGGACGACTTCATTAATGGAGCTTTTACCTCTAATCACGATGTTATGCGAGCGATTAATCAAGCTAACGGAAGCTTTGTAAGCCTCACTAATACAGCCCCTCTAGACAACGTAACTGGTGGAACTGTTCAAGTGGGTAGAGCAAAAGTTCATGCTGCAGTGACTATGCTCACTCCTGGCGTTTCATGGATTTATTATGGCGATGAGTTAGGAATGTCATCTAACACAAACACGCATGTTTCAAAATACGGAAACGAAAACAATATGGACATCTGGTATCGTCAGCCTTTCTTGTGGAAAGACACGAGCAAGCAATCTAATTACAAAACGGGTCAATACCAGATTGAATTAGATAACTACAACAAAACCGTTCAATCAGCGGAAGACCAACAAGATAATGCGAATTCGATGTTAAGCTTTTATAAAAAATTAATTGAGGTTAAAAGAGAATATCCAAAAAACGCGAAATGTTCCTTTCATTCTTATAGCAGTCAGAATGTTTTAATCATGGATATCAATGGAGAGGGAACGGACTATCGAATTTTCATTAACACGGGAATCACGAGTGATAATTACACAATTACAAATGAACTCTTAAGTGGATATTCATTTTTTAAAAACATTGATGCGAACAGCAACACGGATATCAGTCATCCATATAGTGTGCTTGTTTATAGCAAATAAGGGAGGATGATTAGTATGAAAAATTTTAAATTCGCTTCAATAGTTATCGGACTTTCACTTATCTGCCTTTTTGGAATTGCTCCTAGTAGAACGATTGACGAAAATAAAGCTTCTGGAGATTTAGTTTCTACTTATTTAGTGCTTTCTCCAATTGGCTTATATCAAGACCAAGAAGGACAAGATTATCCCCAATTATTCCTTGAAAATACCATTAAGTTTGATGCTGCAGTCGGCAGCGATTTACCCGATGCATCAAAAGTTTCAACGATAGCTAGTTCACAAGGCAGATTCTCGTCTTGGGTTCGCTACGATGGTCTTGGGGCACCAACCAAATATGATAAAGTTCCTAATGAAAACGGCGCAATTCTCTATGCAAATTTCACAAATTCAGATATTTCTCTAAAATCTTTATCACTTAGTGGAACCGCTACAAAGTTAACTTATGATTTAAATAGTGGTGAGAATACTTTTGATCCAACCGGTCTTACTGTGACTGCAACATATAGCGACGATTCTACCTCAAATGTCACTGGAAGTGTTATTTGGGAATCGTTAACCATTGGAATGACATCTGTAGAAGGAAGTTATTCTTTTGGCGGTGTTACTAAAACCATTACTGTCACAGGTATTACTGTCAATGGGGAAACCCAACTGACTCGCATTTATTTAAATGCCGGTGGCTTAAGTTTATGGGATCAGGCAGGTGCTTGGTTTGGTGCGTACTGTTGGAATTCTAACGATGAAAACACTTGGTATACATTAAATGTCGACAACTCCTACTATGCAGCTGATATTGATACTGAAACATTCACAAATGTTATCTTTGTGAGGTTTGCCAATGTTGCTACTGAAACAAGCTGGGTAAACTCTTCAACCAATATATGGAATCAAACCGAAAATCTAACATTTGAAGGTAATTGTTACACCATTACTGGATGGAATGAAAGCGATGGAATTTGGTCCAATATATAATTAGCGAGGTTAAAAGTATGAATAATAAATCACTTCTATTTTTAAGTCCTACTTCATTACTTTCATGAAGAAGTTGCGAAAGAAAACTTGAAGAAGTTTGTGACTAGAAACATATTAAAACAAACCATTATTTAGCTTTTGGAACATATTTTTTAGCATTATTTCGTTGAGAGACGCTACCAGCCTCAATTAATCAAAGAGAGTGTGTTCAAATATAGAGATTATTTTCAAATAAAAATTCAAAATACGCAATTGAATAAAAAATGCTTTATTGTTTTTCAAAAATTGATTAATCTATTAAAAACTAATTTAAGGAGAAAACTTATGGACAAAAAGTTAAAAACCTTAGGCCTAATCTTCAGCATTATTCCTCTTGCGATTGTTATTGGAGTTGGCGTTTTTGTGACTTCGACTCGCCAAATTTCGGATGTTAATGCGGCGACAACAGAAACAAAAAGAGTTTGGATGAAAAATTCCATTACTTCGACTTGGGATGCTGATGGTGCAGGCACTGCAATTCATTACTGGGGCGGTTCCCAAGGCACTACTTTTCCAGGAGTCCGCGTAAGTTGGGATTCAGCGAATTCGTTAGTTTATTTCGATTTACCTTCTGACGTAACGACTTACATGTTCGTTCGTGTTAGTGGGTCTGATCCAATAACTGATTGGGGAGCTAAAACAGCAGATCTTTCTTATGCAGACAGCATTGGCAAATATTTTGATTTAACAGGTCCAATCGCATGGGGTGGTGCTACTACCCCAGGCAGCTTTGTATCATTCACTCCGGCTACGACAACAGTTGTTGCCAATTTTGCCGCTACAATTGACACCTCTGCAGAGGCTTGTAGTCAAAGTGCTGCTCAAGCAGCTGTCAATGCTTACAATGCCATGTCGAGTTTCGAACAAAATCAATTTGATGCATTGTCATTTGGAACTCCAGCGAGAACGGGATCGCAGACTCTTGAATATTTGAGATTGTTCTATGATATTTCTACACCGTTGAATTCCAATTTTTCAGTAGAAACCCAAAACAACGGGACCCCCTTAATCATTGCTTTTGGTGTTCTTGGCATTACGACTTTAGCAGGCATCATTCTATTTAGATTTAGCAGAAAATCCATTCATTTATAACTTCGGCAATTAAAAGGCAAATTAACAAAAAGCCCTAAATCTATGGTGGTATATCCGAAGGGGTGTATCACCTTTGATTTTTATAGGCAAAAAGCAGGATGTATCTTAATACATCGAAGGACAATTCCTTTATATATAACTGTCTTGTTACATTTAAAGAAATAATCAATCTTTGGATACTTAAAAAGGCTCGGAAATGGAGTGCTAGTGTAAAAGTGGACAAAGGTAAAAAGCCCCCGTCCACTTTTTCTTTTGCTATTCTATGAGAAGGAGGAATCAAAATGGCGAGAAACAAAGAAAGAAATGATATGCGTTCTCCGATA
>JAEZUH010000076.1 GCA_023443485.1 Bacillota bacterium
ACTTGAAATTTCTGCATGTTTTAATTGTATGGGCTTTTATTGATAAAATAAAGAGTGCATAAGTTTATTTTTTTGTTATAATACTAATCGCATATTTAGTTAATCTCATTTAGCCAAAATTCACACGGAGGAATACCCAAGCGGCTGAAGGGGCGGGCTTGGAAAGCTCGTAGACATGTAACAGTGTGCGAGGGTTCAAATCCCTCTTCCTCCGCCAACTTGAATGAATGTGTTCCCTAAATTTGGACCAAAAATTGGTACAATATGAAGGGAACATTTTTATATGAAAACAACATTAGAAGAGAAGTTGCGGTTGGTGAAGCTTCATTTAAATGAAGGAGTGCCTATTTTCGAAATACAAGAAAAATACGGTTTAAATCGTTCAACATTAAAATATTTTTGTGCATTATATCGTAGATGAGGCGAAGAACCTTTTACCAAGCCAGAAAGAAGAGAATATCCTCGACAGATGAAGCTTGATGCAATTCACGATATATTAACCAATCACATTTCTCATGCCCAAAAAGCCATCGAACTAATGCTTACAGACCCCAAAATCGTTGGCGATTGGATGGAAAAATATCGTATTCCCTAATTCTAGCAAGAGACAAACAACAAAAGAAAAAGTCCGAGTAGTTTGGAGTCTTAGGGAAAAGTATCCTTTTGCGGTGCTTCTTGAAATAGCAAGATTAAAAAAGTCGACATATTTTTATGCGATTAAGCACCTCTTTTATAAGGAAGGCAAAGACCAAGATATTGGTGATCTAATTGAAAAAATATTCCATGATAATCATAAAAAATATGGGCGTCCTCGAATTGTTCAAGAACTGAAAAGGATGGGAATTGTTGTTAATAACAAAAAAGTTTATAGAATCATGAAAAAGCGCGGCTTAACAGCAACTCCTAAACGTAGAGCGTATCATTCTTATCGAGGCGAGATTGGCAAGATTTGTAAGAACCAATTGTTAGCCAAGAAACTCAACAAAAAGAAAAATGTTTATGTTTATGAAAGACATTTTGAAACTGATAGGCCATATCAAATATTAGGAACAGATGTAACTCAATTCCAAATCGGAAGTGGCAAACTATATCTATCTCCAATTATTGATTTTCATACCAGGGAGATACTTGGTTATGACATTTCAGAGCATCCAAATTATGCCCAAGTTAGAAGAATGTCAAAAATGATGTTTGACAGACATGGAGAAGCGTTTGAAGGAACTATTCTCCATAGCGATCAAGGTTATCAATACCAGATGAAGGCTTATCAAAACCTCTTGAAAAAACATGGCATCGTTCAATCAATGTCAAGGAAAGGAAATTGTTTAGATAATTCTCCAACTGAAAACTTTTTTGGAAGATTAAAGACAGAAATTTTCTATGACAAAGAGTTTGAATATGCATCTTTAGAGCAATTAAAAAGGGCGATTGAAAGCTATATCAGGTATTACAACAACGAAAGAATTGTTGTCAAACATGGAGATTCTCCGATAAACATTAGACAAGCTTATCAAGATAGGTGTTAAATAATAGCAGGGAATTCCAACCCTTAGTCCAAAAATAAGGAACAAGTTCAGAAATATCTGGGCTGATTTGAGAAAATAAGTCTTTTTTTAAAAAAACTCGTTATAAATGAAACGAGTTTCTAAATCAATAATTATCTTGATTAATCCTTGGTAAAATATTTGTCTTTATTCTTTTGTTTAAGAAATTTTCTCAAGCAATTTGGTGTGTGAGCTCCAATAAAACTTTTCGCTCGAGATTTAAAGTGTTCAAGGGGAGTTTGCGTTTGCATTTTTCCGCTTGTCGAAAGACCTTCTTTTTTTAATAAGCGGGCAAATGGACGAGTATATTTACCTTTATCAACGGCATTTACTGTAACGAATAATTGTTTTCGACAGTATCGAGCATCGTAATTCTTATAATTTGGATCAGATTTGGAGAGGTTATGACAATAGATTTCGAATTCCCAAGGTCTAGCTAGTTCATTTTCGGCAATTGTCCTTAAGAAGGATGTTTTCCAAATTGCAGGTTGAAGATTAATGCGATAACGATTGCTGAACTTTAAATTGCCAATCATTTTGTCCTTTTTGTAATCAACTTTTGGCTTACTTGTAAAATTTTCAAGCTCAATAAAATCAGGAAAATCAATATCGATACATTTGGAAATTGATTCTAAAACAGAATCATCAAAAGGTGAGGAGATGATAAAATCATCTAAAAGTAAGACTACATATTCGGTGTTTATTTTTTTTAAACCAGCTTTTAGGCGATCGCTATAGGAAATACTTTTTGATTCAGTAAAAAATATTCGTTCGACATTTTGCTTATTTTTGTATTCATTAATCGTGACAAACACCGATGGGTAATTTGCAGGAACGAATTTGTTAAAAAAATGGAAAAAATGTGGCCATACTTCAGAATATGGGTCGTATCCAATAACTAAAAAACTGATATTATCTTTTCCCATAACTATCTGTTTTTATAATACATTTCCATAAAACGCAAATATTCACCTGATTCAACATGATTTAGCCAGTCTTGATTATCAAGATTCCATTTAATCGTTTCTTGAATACCCGTTTCGAAGCAATATTTTGGTTTCCATCCAAGTTTTTCTATCTTGGTTGGATCAATCGCATATCGAAGGTCGTGTCCTTTTCGATCGCTTACATAATTTATTAAAGCCTCGGATTTTCCAAGAGCCTTAAGAATGATTTTGACGACTTCAAGGTTTGTTTTTTCATTGTGACCGCCAACATTATAAACTTCACCAATTTTCCCTTTTTCTAAGATTAAATCGATTGCCTCACAGTGATCATAGACATGAAGCCAATCTCTCACGTTCAATCCTTTTCCATAGACAGGTAACTTCTCGTTTTTCGAAGCTTTTTGAATCATGAGAGGAATTAATTTCTCGGGGAATTGATAGGGTCCATAATTATTTGAGCAACGAGAAATTGTGACTGGTAAACCAAATGTACGATGATAAGCCAAAACTAGTAAATCGGCACCAGCCTTAGAAGAACTATATGGGCTTGAGGTATGAATTGGAGTTTCCTCAGTAAAGAATAAATCGGGTCTATCTAATGGAAGATCTCCATAGACTTCATCCGTCGAAACTTGATGAAAACGTTTAACACTATGCTTCAAAGAAGCATCAAGAAGAACACCCGTTCCACAAACATTGGTTTGCAAGAAAACAGAGGGATTCGTAATTGATCGATCAACATGAGTTTCTGCTGCAAAGTTAATTACAACATCAATTTTTTCTTTTTCAAAAATATCGTTAACAAATAATGCGTCACAAATATTGCCCTTAATAAATTTGAAATTTCTCTCATTCATTATGGGGGCAAGAGTTTCCAAATTTCCTGCATAAGTCAAATCATCTAAGCAAATATAGTTATTTTCTTGATGTTTTTTGACCATCAAATGCAAGAAGTTCCCACCGATAAAACCAGCGCCGCCAGTAACTAAAATGTTCATATATTAATCTCCTAGATTTTCTTTAATCCATTTAGAAGTGCTAAGAATCGAGTCTTTAAAGGAATAGCTTGTTTCAAAGCCGGTATCACGATGCAAGGCGTCTAAATCCACAAGTGAATAATCGATATAATTTGCATCTGGGTAGGCCCCAAAATTCATTTTCACATCTTTATTAACTATTTGTCCAACTTCGGCAAAAATGTCTTTAAATGTCTTTAGATGTCTATGTCCAAGGTAGTATGAAATCATATTTTTACCTCTTTCACCAATAGCAAATAAACCATCAGCGACATCTTTGACGTAAATTAAATCGTATAGTCCTTTCCCTTCAATTAAGTCTGGTGACTGACCATGAAGTAATTTTTTCATTACAACATTCGGAACCATTAAGGAATAATTGCCTTCTCCATAAACCATAGCAATGTATGCGCAATTAAACTCAACTCCATTTGAAGAAGAAAGAGTTCGGCAAATCATCTCAGCGGAAATCTTTGCCATCGCGTAGTTGGTTGTCGCTCTAAGCTTCAAATATTTTTCTGATTCCAAAATTACTTTTTTCGTTTCAAGAACATTGACTGTAGAAATCAGCACAAACTTTTTGGCCTTAAGTAAGCTGGCAATTTCCATTGTTTTTCCGGAATTAATCGCATTATTCATTTGCAAGGAATAATCTTCAAAAGCCTTGCCCCATACTCCCTGCCAAGCGCAATGATAAAAAACATCAACACTTTTATCAATAATGGAGGTTAGTTTGCAGTAATCATCGAAAAACAATTTAACCTGCTTGAGATTGAGACTATCCAAGTCTTTCAAAGATTCTTCTTCAGTAACAATGGCGTAGACAAAGTAGTCTTTTTTGAGAAGTGATGTAACCAAGTTTCTTCCAATAAAACCATTGGCTCCTGTAACAACTGCACACTTATTTGACATGTTTGCTCATCTCCATTGAGAAATTGACATCGCTATCCTTTAGATAAGGAGCTTTAATATCTTTTTCTGACTTTATTGGATTTTTAATTGGCCAACGAATATTGATTTCTGGATCATCAAATTGTATAGCGCGGTCGTAATCTTTGTAATAAAGCTCATCGACTTTATATTGGACAATTGAATTGTCTTCCAAAGTCATGAAAGCATGACCGCACCAATTAGGAATCCAAATTTGTTTTTTATTTTCTTCTGAAAGTTCAATGCCAATCCATTTTTTGAATGTGGGTGAATCTTTTCTAA
>JAEZUH010000089.1 GCA_023443485.1 Bacillota bacterium
CAGAAAAATTCTACCGTTGCTCAAATTGTGGACCGCTTAAAGAAATACGATGCTATGAATTACACCGTTGTGGTCGCTGCAACAGCCAGCGAACCTGCTCCTTTGCTTTATATTGCTCCTTATGCAGGATGCGCGATTGGTGAAGAATGGATGCACCAGGGAAAAGATGTTCTAATTATCTACGATGATTTAAGTAAACACGCCGTCAGTTATCGAGCATTATCCTTACTTCTTAAGCGTTCTCCTGGAAGAGAAGCTTACCCAGGCGATGTTTTCTATCTTCATAGTCGCCTATTGGAAAGAGCTTGTAAACTCGATAAAAAGTATGGTGGAGGATCTCTCACTGCTCTGCCTATCGTCGAAACTCAATCTGGCGATATCTCGGCCTATATTCCAACCAATGTCATATCAATTACCGATGGACAAATCTTTTTGAACACCGATTTATTCAATGCTGGACAACGACCAGCCATTGATAGTGGATTCTCAGTTTCTCGAGTTGGCGGAGATGCTCAATTCGAAGCGATGAAACAAGTGACCAGATCATTAAAAATTGAATTAGCAAGCTTCTCGGAAATGAAGAGTTTTGCTCAGTTTGGTAGCGACTTGGATTCAAGTACCCTAAAAGTGTTAAAGCATGGCGAAGTATTAATGCGTGTCTTAAGACAAAATCAATACCAACCCTATTCTTTATCTCATCAAGTTTTCGACTTATTTATTGCCAAACATGGTTATTTAGACGAAATTGATCCTAATCAAGTCCAGCATGTACTTGCCGACAGTTTTCATTACATTGAAACAAGCCACAAAGCATTGCTCAATGCCATCGATAAAGATAAAGCCATTAAACCAGAAATCGAGAGCAAACTTCATTCTTCAATTGAAGAATATTTCGCTATTAACAAAGAAAAATAAAACAATATGTCACAGCAAATCAATCGGATAAAACAACGAATCAAAACAGTTAATGGCGCTTTAAAGGTAACTAGCGCGATGAAGCTTGTCTCGAGCGTAAAACTCAAAAAATGGAAGAATAAGATGTTCATCAACCGATTCTATTCTTCTGAAATTGAGAGAATAACCTCGGATGTTTTACGATTTGCTAAAAAAGTCAAAAACCCTTTGATTCATCCCACATCAGAGACAAAAAACAACAAAAATTTATATATTATTGTCTCTTCCACATTAGGACTATGCGGGGCATACAATACGAATATTTTTAAAATCGCAGAAGTCTCATTAAAATCAAACGATGAAGCGATTATCTTGGGCAAAAAAGGTCTCAGCCATTTTGAGGATGGGAAATTTACATTAATTGAAGATTTTTCGACTTATCATTCAATTTCTGATCAAGCCATCATTCGTCAATTGACTAACTTTGTTATTGGCAATTTTACTAGTGGAAGATATCAAGAAATTCATCTCATTTATTCATCTTTTAAAAACTCTTTCGTCTTTCTCGCTAAAGACGTCATTATTCTCCCGGTTAAGAAGCCCCTAGAGAATAGTGAATTAGAATTTTCTCCAATATTGGAGCCGACACCTCAAAAACTGGTGGATAGTCTTCTTCCCCTCTATCTGAAATCGATCATTTATAGCAAGTTATTGGAGTCAGAAGTGTGCGAACATGCTGCTCGTCGAAATGCGATGGAAAACGCTACCGAAAACGCTGAAGAATTATTAGACAATTTACATATCGAATTTAATAAAGCTCGCCAAGCCTCAATTACCCAAGAAATTACGGAAATTGTCGCTTCTGCGAAAGCTCTATAGGAGGAAAAAAACGATGGAAAAGAAACTTATCAAAGGAAAAATTAGTCAAGTCATTGGCCCAATTGTGGATGTCAAATTTCAAAATGAAAATTTGCCAGAACTTTTGACTGCTTTAGAAATCCCCTTGAAAGATGGCAATAAGTTAGTTGTGGAAGTCGCCCAGCATGTCGGCGGAGATGTCGTTCGTGCCGTTTCGATGGGCCCAACGGAAGGTTTAGTTCGCGGACAAGAAGTAATTTCTACCGAAAGTCCAATTACTGTTCCAGTGGGGACAAAAACCTTAGGACGCATGTTTAATGTGTTGGGTGAGCCAATTGATGGATTACCAGCTCCTGAAGGCATTAAGAAAATGTCAATTCACCGCAACCCTCCAAAATTAAAAGATCAATCAGTTAAAACGGAAATTTTTGAAACCGGAATTAAAGTAATCGACTTACTTTGCCCCTACATACGTGGCGGTAAAATCGGTCTATTCGGAGGAGCCGGGGTCGGCAAAACAGTTTTAATTCAAGAATTAATGCGTAATATCGCTCAGGAAAAAGGTGGTATTTCCGTGTTTGCTGGAGTCGGCGAAAGAAGCCGTGAAGGCAATGATTTATATCGTGAGATGCAACAATCTGGAGTGTTGAGTAAAACCGCCCTATGCTTTGGTCAAATGAACGAGCCACCAGGAGCTCGTATGAGAGTGGGTCTTTCTGCATTAACGATGGCGGAATATTTCCGCGATTATGAGCACACCGATGTCTTACTTTTCATCGATAATATTTTCCGTTTCACTCAAGCTGGTAGCGAAGTTTCTGCTCTACTCGGCAGAATGCCAAGCGCAGTTGGCTATCAACCAACATTAGCAACTGAAATGGGCCAACTCCAAGAAAGAATCACCTCCACTAGAGATGGTTCAATTACATCAGTTCAAGCCATCTATGTGCCAGCTGATGATTTGACTGACCCTGCCCCTGCCACAGCTTTCTCTCACCTCGATGCTAAAACAGTTTTGGATCGAAATACTGCCGCTTTAGGAATCTATCCCGCCGTTGATCCACTCAATAGCACTTCAACCGCTCTTGAACCTGATATCGTTGGTGAAGAGCATTATCGTGTTGCTCGACAAGTTATCGAGACTCTGGAAAGATATCGTGAATTGAGCGACATCATTGCCATTCTTGGCATGGATGAACTTTCTGATGAAGATAAAAAGACAGTTGAGAGAGCCCGAAAAATTAGAAACTTCCTTTCTCAGCCTTTCCATGTTGCGACTCACTTCAATAGCATCGAAGGTATTTTTGTTAAAAGAGAAGAAACCGTTCGCAGCTTTAAAGAAATATTAGAAGGCAAAGCCGATGACTTACCAGAAGTTGCTTTCCTTTATGTTGGAACAATTGACGATGTTCGTAAAAAGGCAAAATCCCTAGAATAATATGAAATCATTTTACGTTGATATCTATACTCCCTTTGGTCATTATTTAAGAAATAACGCCACTTTTTTAGAAGTGCAGTCCGAAGATTATTTACTTGGAATTATGGCTGGCCACGCCCCATTGGTTTCGACTTTAGTCATTTCTAAAATGGTTATCGAGATCAATTCGGTTCGCTATCTATATGCGATAGGTGGAGGAATAATCAATATCAACGAAAACGGAATCATTCTATTGCTCGATTCAATTGAACGTTCAGATGAGATAAATTTGCAACGTGCTATTGATGCTCAAAAAAGAGCAGAAAAAAGGTTAAATGATTTAGAAGATAAAACCATTGATAGAAATCGAGCCAAATTAGCGTTAGCTCGCGCTCTGAATCGCATACGCCTTATTCAGACAAATAAGTCTTAATTAACGAGTCTAGTTCCAAACCATCATCTAGCAAATACAAAGTGGAGACAATATCTCCATTTTTATTTTTGTAAATTGCGATATTGTCAGTTTCTTCATCAATTAGATAATATTGTGAAATTGATAAAAATACATCATTATTAAGCGCATTTTTATCAATTAAAGTGACATATTTCTTTCTTTGTTTAATCACCAAGGGGTGAACTACATCATTAAATATAGTCAGCGATTCAACACTTAAACCATCATATAAAAAAACGAAACCATCCCTTTGATTTTCGATAATATAATCAAAGCTAGCTTGCTCAGAAAAAGTCTGAATATATGATTTTAAAATATGTTGATCAGCAACAGGTCGAAATTTACTGTAACTCAATAAAACCTTTGTGTCAAAAGAATAGGTTAATGATTGTTTGCTTATTAAGTAAAGAGAAGGGCTAGAAAATTGACTCGGAAAGATTGAAGGAAAAGAGCCGACTAGATTGCTATAAGCCAAGGCGACATATTCATAAGAATAAATTAAGAAATTGTTATTTCTAAAATAAGTGGATAGAGCTTGTTTTGCACTGTCGCAATAATTGCAGGACTCCGAATAGAGGAATAAGGCAAAAGTGCTATTGGAGTTTATAAGAAATGACACATCTATATTAGATACTTCAACAAAAGTTGGACTCTCCTCATTCACTTGAATATCGATGTTTTGAAAAACAGGAATAGAGTAAGGATTATCTATTGAATCGCATCCAGACAAACAGAGCAGTACGATTGGTAAAAAAATCCACTTTTTCATAAAGAAACTATAAACTATTTCGTTCAATAAAGAAACGAGGTCGATACAAAGAAGTTTGATTTTAATCAATAGAGTTGTTGAAAAAGGCAAAAAAATATAAACTAGTATCATGTTAAAGTCTAAATGTCTTTAAGTGAGGTATGAATATGGCCAATAACACCCCGGTTCCAGATTTCCAAAGAGAAGTTAATGAATTAGTCGCTAACGGAATGAAAGCCCTCGAGGAATTTGAAGGTTTCACGCAAGAACAAATCGACTATATCGTCGCTAAGTGTAGCGTCGCCGGACTAGATCATCACGGCTCTTTAGCCAAGGCCGCCATTGAAGAAACAAAACGTGGTGTCTTTGAAGACAAAGCAACCAAGAATCTCTTTGCTTGCGAATATGTTGTCAATAATATGAGGCATCTCAAAACAGTCGGAGTGATTTCTGATGATCCAGTGACTGGCATCACCGAAATTGCTGAACCAATTGGCGTCATATGTGGTATCACCCCAGTTACCAACCCCACTTCAACTGTCATTTTTAAGTCTTTGATATGTTTAAAAACTCGTAACCCAATTATTTTTGCTTTCCATCCGAACGCTCAGCAATGTAGTAAACAAGCCGCGATTGTGATGAAAGAAACCGCTGAAGCTGCTGGCGCCCCAAAAAATTGCATTCAATGGATTGAACATCCAAGCATGGAATCAACTAACGCTTTGATGAATCACCCGGATGTAGCAACTATCTTAGCCACTGGTGGCAATGCGATGGTCAAAGCTGCTTATAGTTGTGGAAAACCTGCCATGGGCGTCGGAGCGGGAAATGTCCCTGCTTATATGAATAAAAGTTGCCATGTCGAACAGGCTGTTAACGACATTGTCCTATCTAAATCCTTTGATAATGGCATGGTGTGCGCTTCGGAACAAGCTGTGATTGTCGATGAAGAGATTTATGATGAAACCGTTAATCTTTTCAAACGCTTCAAAGCTTATCTTGTCAATGATGAAGAAAAGAAAAAATTATCTCGTTATATGTTTGGTTATGCCTTTGGCGATAAAGATGCTGAATTAGGCAAATTGAACCCCGTTGTCGTGGGACAGACCGCTCAATTTATTGCTGAGCAAGCTGGTTTTAGTGTTCCTAAAGACACTTCCATTCTTCTTGTTAAATGCGATATTGTCGGTCCTAAAGAGCCAATTAGCAGAGAAAAATTATCCCCAGTCCTCGCTTTATTCAAAGTCAAAAACGAAAAGGCAGGCTTTGAAAGATCAGAAGAGATGGTTGCTTTTTATGGTCTTGGACATAGTGCGGTAATCCACTGTAAAGAGCAAGCAATGGCTGATGAATTTGGTGAAAAAGTCAAAGCGATGCGTATCATTTGGAATTCTCCTGCCACCTTTGGTGGTATAGGAAACGTCTATAACTCTTTCCTTCCATCAATGACTCTTGGATGTGGAAGTTATGGCCACAATTCCATCGGTGGTAACATCAGCGCTGTTAACTTATTAAATATTAAAAAAGTAGGAAAAAGGAGAAACACTGTGCAATGGTTTAAAGTGCCTCGAAAAATTTATTTCGAGCGAAATTCAATTCAATATCTTCAATCAGCTAAGGACTTAAACAAAGTCTTTATTGTCACTGATACTTCAATGGTGGAACTCGGCTTCTTTAAAAAGATCGCTGATATGCTCAACTCACGCCGTAACAAAGTTGTCATGCAGTTGTTCTCTGCTGTTGAACCCGATCCAGATATCGAAACCGTTCGCAAAGGAACGGAAATGATGAATATTTTCAAGCCCGACACAATCATTGCCTTAGGCGGAGGTTCAGTTATGGATGCCGCCAAAGGTATGTGGCTCTTCTATGAACATCCTGAAATTAATTTTGATGATTTAAAACAGAAATTTATGGATATTCGTAAGCGCGCTTTTAAATACCCTGAGTTGGGTAAACAATCACGCCTCATCTGTATCCCAACGACTAGCGGAACAGGCAGTGAAGTAACTCCTTTTGCCGTTATTTCCGATAAGAAAAATAACAAGAAATATCCATTAGCGGATTATTCATTAACTCCGACCATCGCGATTATCGATCCTGAGTTCACCACCAACCTTCCACCCAAGGTTACAGCCATGACTGGTATGGATGTTTTGACTCACGCTGTTGAAGCTTATGTTTCAGTGATGGCTAATGATTATACCGATGGACTTTGCTTAAAAGCAATTAAACTCGTTTTTGACTATTTGCCCCGTGCTGTCAAAGACGGACCACATGACTTAGAAGCACGTGAAAAAATGCACAATGCAGCAACAATTGCCGGCATGGCTTTCGCTAATGCTTTCTTAGGAATGGCTCACTCCATGGCTCATAAAGTTGGAGCGGAATTCCACACTGTCCATGGTTACACTTGTGCAATCCTCCTTCCTCACGTTATCCGTTACAATGGTAGCATTCCTAGCAAATTGTCGGTTTGGCCAAAATATAATGTTTATTCTGCAGATAAGAAATATCAAGAAATCGCTCAATTACTAGGTCTTAAAGCCAGTAACCCAGCCGAAGGAGTCGAATCTCTTGCCCAAGCCGTTTTGAAATTAATCCGCGAAATCGGACTCGATCCCAACTTTGAAGCTTATGGCATTAAAGAAGCCGATTGGGAATCACGTTTAAGAAATATTGCCGAATTAGCCTATGAAGATCAATGTTCACCTGCCAACCCTCGTTTACCAATGGTTGACGACATGGTAGAAATCTTGAGAAAAGCCTATCGAGGAAACTAAATTGAAAAAAATCGGAATAATAGGTGCCGGTACTTGGGGTACTGCCCTGGCAAATATGCTCGCCAAAAGTGGACATCAGGTCTCACTTTGGTCGCGCTTTGAAGAAGAAATTGATGTTTTAAAAAACACTCATCTTCACAAGAATCTTCCTGGTTGTGTTTTATCGGACAATCTCCATTTTTCGACCAACTTAAAAGAAGTCTGTCACGGTAAGTCAATTATCGTTTTTGCCACTCCTTCAGTTTTTATTCGCCAAACCGCTGAATTGGCCAAACCATATTTGAACTCTAATCAAATTATTGTCAATGTCGCTAAGGGAATTGAACCAAAAACCCTCATGACCATGAGTGAAATTCTAGAAGATGTTTTAGGAAAAGAATTTGATTATGTATCTCTTTCTGGGCCTACTCACGCTGAAGAAGTCGCGATTGGTTTACCAACTCTAATTGTCTCTGCCTGTCAAAATCCTAAAATTGCTCAGGTCGTACAAGACACTTTTTCTAATCAAACGATGCGTGTCTACACGAACCCCGATGTTTTAGGAGTAGAAATAAGCGGAGCTTTGAAAAACATCATTGCATTAGCCGCAGGTCTTTCTGATGGTCTTGGCTATGGCGACAACGCTAAAGCGGCCATTATTACTCGTGGCCTTGTGGAAATCACTAAACTTGGCAAAGCCATGGGATGCCATGAAAAGACCTTTATTGGCTTAGCTGGTATTGGAGACATCGTTGTGACTGCCACCAGTGTTCATTCTCGCAATCATAAAGCGGGATATTTACTTGGTAAAGGCTATACGTTAGAGAAAACACTCGACGAAGTTGGACAAGTTGTCGAAGGATTGCACGCTCTTGAAGCAGCCAAAGAATTAGAGTCCAAATATCATGTTGAACTTCCTATTATCGATGTTGTCTATGAAGTTGTTCACGATAAATTAGATGTT
>JAEZUH010000093.1 GCA_023443485.1 Bacillota bacterium
GTGAAAATCGATAAAAAGATGAATCCCAAAAAAAGAGTTTTTTGTTTTTTCATATGACAAGTATAGCTTTTCCGTTTTCTGATTGTCACCCAAATTTGCTTTTTGTTTTTACTGTAAACTTTCGAACAAAAAAGTCATTATCTTCTACCTAATTTTAGAAAGCAAAGTATAATTGACTCATCAGAGTATATTATTAAATAAGAAAGAAGCTATTTTAAATAAAATTATGCCTGAAATACAAAAAGCTCAAAAAAGTGATGAGCCATTTCTAAAAATTCTCGAAGAAAAGTGTTTCCCTTTAACTCGCCAATCAACCTCAGCATCCTTAAAACATAGTTTAAATAGTCAGCATCAAACCGTTCTAATTTTAAAAAGTGATGAAGGCACATCAGTAGGAAGTGCCGTCATTTTTAAATTTAAGAAAACCTGGAGAATTTATTCGATTTCTATTCTACCTGAGTATCAAAAAATGGGTTACGGTCGCTCTATAATGGAGCACATTATTGAAAAGGCCAAAGAATGCGATGTTCATCGTTTATCTCTTGAGGCCGATTTTCAAAATAAAGCTTTGCTTTCTTGGTATAAATCTTTCGGCTTTTCCTCAGTGAAAAGATTACCTAATTTTTATGGATTGGGCGAAGACGCCGAAAAGATGTACTTGCAGCTAAAAAACGATGTCTTGGAAAAAGAATACATCGCCAATATTGCTGTCGTTGATCAGGAACGTCCTTGGCTAAAGCAAATTCCTAATTTGGAAATTGTTGATGTCAATCAGTTTCTCAATGATGAAAAATATCAAAATGCCAAAGACTTGCGCGTCTTCAACCTATGTTCTTCATTGGGCTATCAAACTCTTGGATACTATGTCTCTTTATTGGCCACAGCAAGAGAGTTAAGGCCAATACCGACTGTCGCGACCTTAGAAGATGCTCTTGATCAAACAATTACCGAATCCATTGGCGAGGAAGTCTTTGACACCATTCAAGATACCTTTAAACAAAATAGTAAAAAGGAAGTCAACTTCCGTATTATATTTGGCCAATGCCGTCCGCCGCGTTATGAAAAATTAGGAAAATCTATTTTGCGCTTATTTGAAGCTCCACTTCTCGAAGTTACTTTCATAAAAGAAAGAGTGTGGAAACTAAAGAAAATACGCATTTTGACTCTTGATGATGTAGTCATTGATGATAACTTAATTAAGGATGCCAAAAAATATTTTTCTCATAACCGTTTTGCGATTTCTAAAATAAAGCAATATAAATTCGACCTAGCGATTCTTGTCGATCCAAAAGAACCAGCCGCTCCTTCCGGAAAAACTGCTCTCGACAAATTCATCGATGCCGCTAAAAAAGTCGGGTTCTATGTCGAATTCATCACCAAAGAAGACTATTCTAGAATTCCTCAATTTGATGCCCTTTTTATCCGCGCAACAACAAATGTTGACAACTACACTTATCAATTTTCGCGCTATGCATATTCCGAGGGTCTCGCTGTTATCGATGATCCTTGGTCTATTCTAAAATGTGCCAACAAACTCTATTTCCATGAGTGTATGAGAAGCCACAATCTACCCACTCCTAAAACCTTAATCGTAAGTGTTAATACACCATTAGACAAAATATTAAGGACATTTGATTTTCCAATTATTTTGAAAAGGCCAGACAGTTCGTCTTCTCTCGGCGTTTACAAAGTAACAGATGAAAAAGAATTAAAGCTGAGGATGAAGGACTTATTCCATAAAAGCGCTTTAATCATCGCTCAGGAATATATACCCAGTGCCTTCGACTGGAGAATTGGAATTTTGGAGGGAAAACCCCTCTATGCCTGCAAATACTTTATGGCTAGAGACCATTGGCAAATCTATAACTGGAACGCCAATAAATCCAACGCTACCGTAGGTGCGGTAGAAACTTTTCTAATCGAAGATGCGCCTCAAGAGGTAGTTGAGACAGCCTTGAAGGCAGCTAATGCCATCGGAGATGGTTTCTATGGCGTTGATTTGAAATACAAAGATGGCAAAGTTTACATCATCGAGGTAAACGATAATCCAAGTATTGACCGACATTGGGAAGATGAAATATTGGGCGATAAATTATATATACAGATAATGGAAAACATTATGTCGAGAATTGAAAGAGCAAGACAGGACAAAACAAAAAAACAGATTTAGCAACGTTTTAATCCAATATTGCTCTAATTAATTAGAGATATTTGAAGCCTCGTTTTGCGTAAAGCATATTACTTTTTATAATTATGGCAATAGTCTAAAATATTTTTGAAGGTCAAAAGACTTTCAGAAAGAATAAAAATTATGCTTAACAAAAAAATTGAAAAATTAATTAATGAACAAATTCAAAAGGAACTCTTTAGTAGCTACCTTTATGTTGAAATGT
Source organism: Bacillota bacterium (assembly GCA_023443485.1). GTDB lineage: Bacteria > Bacillota_I > Bacilli_A > RFN20 > CAG-826 > JAAYDH01. The sequence goes on from JAEZUH010000093.1 coordinate 2,394, forward strand.
CAAACTATTACGAAGAAAAAGGGCTAAAAGGTTTTGGCCATTATTTCTTAGTCCAAGCCCAAGAAGAAAGAGATCATGCGCTCTATTTTAGGGCATATTTAATTCATAGAAACGCCAGGGTTGTCTCCTTAAAGATTGATGCTCCATTCGGAGATTATAAAGATTTTAGAGAACCTCTCATCGCACAGATCAAACACGAACAAGAAGTGACCAAATCGATTGAGAATATTCTCGAGACAGCAATAAAAGAAAAAGATTACGGTACTCAAGAATTCTTACAATGGTTCATAAAAGAGCAAGTTGAAGAAGAGAGCAATGCCGAGAATCTCTTAGCCGAATTTGATTTCGTGGCAGATGACAAGGCCGCTTTAGTCGGTTTTGATGGACATCTCCATGGACGCGCTTATCACAAATCAACTCCTGACATAGATTAATCATCTAAAGCATTAATATAAGCCACGACCTACTCGTGGCTTTTTTGTCAAAAAATAGATTTCTTTTGATTCTGGCAACATTATTGAAAATTGACCACCAAATCAACTTGTGATACCATTTGAAAAGAAGCGTTAAGGGGATTAATAATAATGGGAAACAAAAGTATGCTTTGGTTCTGGCTCGTTGGTGCAGGCGTAGCTGTGGTCGATTTTATCGGCGGTATAGTAATGTTTGTAGCAGTTTTGATGGCTATTCAATCCGGTTCCGCTAATCCATATGCGGTTTTGTATGGAAGTATGTTTATATGGACGATTGTCGTTGGCCTCCTTTCCGTTGTGCAATTAATAATGGGCATTATTCATCTAGTTTTTTATTCGAAAAATGAGTTCGCGAGTGATTCGAAAGTTGGCCATGCTTTATATCAAGTCTTCTTTGGGCTCGGACTCGTGGGGTTAATAATTGTCCTAGTCATAAATCCTCAATAGACTAAAACAAATATTAAAGCAGTTTTACCGCTTTTTTTAAAATATTTTTCTATTATAGTTTTCATTGTTTTAATATACCTTTAGCAAATCGAACTCCTTGGAGTTCTTTTTGATATTCAAATTGATTAACGCAATTACAATCTGGAATTTTTTTAAATTTTATGCGCGAGATAATAAATATAGAAATCGTTCTTTTCAGATAAGTCTAGATTGTTGGTGAAAAAAAGAAAGTAGAAAATCCATATTTCACCTAAATTTTTGGGTTATCAATTAATTCGACTAATCAGTAGAATTTTCTAGTTGGTATTAGAAACATTGAGAGGAGAATCACTTTGTTGTGACAAAGAGTTTTACATTTTCTAGTTGATATGTTAAAAGAAGATATATTAATCATTTTTTATACGTAAAGACAAACAATAGATTCGGTAGTCAATAGATTATAAAACGAACTTTTTATCATGCGTTTATGTGTGTGAGCGCGACCAGGTTTCTTTATTAGTATTTTTATGTTTTGTGAAGGAGAAAAATGGAGAAATACATTAGATGAGAAGAAGAATTATGCAAAAATTACATGATGGGGTCTGACCATTTTTTATTTGAAGAAAATAACTTTTTTTAAGACCTTGTATCAGCGAAAAACTCGCTATATAATGACTTTGGTCTCAAGGCATATCACAAAACTGAAGCACTAGATACTTATGTGCATATGTTAGTTTTGTAATGATGTCTAATTAAGGAGGATGACCAAAAATGAAAAAAGTCTTGTTAGGAGTTGCTGCAGTATTTGCATGTACATTTGCAGTCTCCGGCCTCACCTCATGTGGCTCAAATTTAGGTTCTGATTGGAAAGTCGCTATGATCACTGACTACGGCGATATTACCGATGAATCTTTCAACCAAGCTACCTATGAGGGTGCAAAGAGTTGGTGCGATGATAATGATGTGGAATTCACTTATTACAAACCAACCGACAATACTGATGCCGAACGTATCAAATCAATCGAGCTTGCTGCCGACAATGGTTACAACCTAATCATTATGCCAGGATATGCTTTCGCTCCAGCTATCGATGCTACTGCAGAAGATTATCCAGATGTCAAATTCGTCGCTCTTGATGTCGCGAAAGGTGACTTACTCGCTGCTCACTATGGCGCCGAATATAATTACAATCCAGATGATCCACTTTGGGCAGGATATGTATTACCATCCAACGTCTACTGTGCTGTTTATCAAGAAGAGTTAGCCGGATATATGGCAGGATATGCTGCTGTTAAAGAGGGCTACACAAAGCTTGGATTCCTCGGTGGAATGGCTGTCCCAGCTGTCATTCGTTATGGCTATGGATTCGTTCAGGGCTGCGATGATGCTGCTAATGGCGCTGCTATCGAAATCAAATACGTCTACGGAAACCAATTCTTTGGTGATAATGATATTACTACCTACGTCTCCAACTGGTATGCTACCGGAACCGAAGTCATCTTCGCTTGTGGCGGTGGAATCTACACCTCTGCTGGTGAAGCTGCTGAGAACAACGGTGGAAAGAAAGTCATCGGTGTTGACGTCGATCAAAAAGCTACTATCGATGGAGAATACGGAGAAGGCACATGCGTCACTTCCGCAATGAAAGGTCTTTCCGCTACCGTCAAAGCAAAATTAACCGAAATCATTACTGAAGAAACCTTCGTCAGTAAAATTGAAACTTTAGGTTTAGTCTCTGGCACTGATCCAGAAGAAAATTATGTCCAACTTCCTACTGATACTTGGTCAATGACAAATTTCACAGTCGCCAATTATGAAGCCTTAGTCGAAGATTTATTTGATGGAACAATTACCGTTTCTGCCAGCATCGCCGCTGCACCAGAAGTCGCCGCTACTACTTCCGTCACTTATTTTGGAAATATCAAGTAAGTAATAGTCTACTCAGGAAGGTAGGTTCAAGTCCTACCTTCCTTTTTTCATTTTAATCGCATGTTCGTTTTACGAACGTTTTGGAGCAATTATGGATAAAGATAATAAAAAAATTGAAACAAATTCAAATGAATATGCTATTGAAATGATGCATATAACTAAAGAGTTCCCTGGCATCATCGCTAATGATGACATTACTTTTCAAGTGCGAAAAGGTGAAATCCATGCTTTATTAGGCGAGAATGGGGCGGGTAAGTCCACTCTAATGAGTGTGCTTTTTGGTTTGTACCAGCCAGAAAAAGGCGAGATTCGAATTGATGGTAAAGCGGTTCATATTAATAACCCCAATGATGCCACCAATCTCCATATCGGCATGGTGCACCAGCACTTTAAACTAGTCGAAAATTTCACGGTATTAGAAAACATCATTCTCGGCGTCGAACCCTTGAAAGAACTGCGTTGGGAAAAGGATAATGGTTCGAAATCGAAAGCCAAAGCATTTTTCAAAAAAATCGGGCGTCTCTTTTCGAAAACATTAACCTGGGGAAACAAGCATATCACCATGTTTCTTGATAAAGCCGCCGCTAGCAAAAAAATAATGGACTT
>JAEZUH010000101.1 GCA_023443485.1 Bacillota bacterium
CATGTCTTAATAGATAAAATTGGGGCACAAAAAAACTAGGCAACGAGGCCTAGTTTTTTATATAAGTTATTCCTCAACGGAAATTGCACCAACAGGGCAGACATCAACTGCATCTTCGTCCGCGACACCGTTGATGGGTGTTGCTAGACCATCATCGTCAATCTTAATATCATCGGGATAGGTACCTGCGCAGGCTCCACAGCCGATGCATAAGCTTTTATCGATCTTAATCTTCTTTTTGGCCATCGATATGTCCTCCTAATTGTATAGGAAGATTATAAAAATAAAATTATGACTTTGCAACAAATAGACCTTTATTTTTTGCCTTTATCTTTCTTCAAAGAACATTTTTGAGTGAAAAAGAGCAAATATATTAAAAAGGGTCTATAAATTATTCTTTTATTTTAGTAAACTAAAAGACATAAGGTTTATGGAAGAAACGAGAGTTGTAAAATATAAGAAATATCGCCAGTCATTAACAAAAGACAATTCTCCTGTTTTAGAAACCACAAAATCAAACAAGAAAAAAGATAGCCCCGAAAAAGCTTTAAACACCACTTCTACTCTCCCCATCGATCAAGTTATTGACACCATTGAAGAGGACAAGAAACAAGTGGCTTTTTTAAAGAAACGAACAAGAAAAAAGATTTTGATTATCTCGTCATTTTCTTTTGGCGCTTTGCTCATAGTTGCGGGACTTGTATGGTTCGCCATTGTGGCGTTCCGTTAAAAAGGGGATATTATGACAAAAATAGCTGTAGCGATTGATGGTCCAGCCGCTGCTGGAAAATCGACAGTGGCCAAAAAAGTTGCTGAAATCAAAGGTTTTACTTATATTGATACCGGTGCTATGTACCGTGCTTTTACTTGGTATTGCCTTGAAAAGGGTATTGACTGTCAAGATGAAAAAGCTTGCGTAAGTTTAATTCCTGAAGTTCATATTGAACTCAAACCAAATCACATTGTTTTGTGCAATGGACAAGATGTATCAAATGAAATACGCGAACCCCGAGTCTCTTCTCAAGTTTCCTATATTGCATCTTACAAAGATATAAGGCTAGCGTTAGTCGAATCACAAAGAAAAATGGCTGAAAAAGACTCAGTTATTATGGATGGAAGAGATATTGGAACTTATGTTCTTCCAAACGCGGAAGTGAAAATTTTCCAAATCGCAAGTGTTGAGACAAGAGCAGTCCGTCGATATGAAGAAAATCTTGGCAAAGGCATCATATGTACCCTAGAAGAAATTGATGCTGATGTTCGCAAAAGAGATTATATTGATTCGCATCGCGAGTTTGCTCCTTTAAAAGCCGCTCCTGATGCAGTTTTACTAGATACTTCTTACATGACAGTCGATGAAGTCGTTCAAACTGTTCTCGATATCATCGATGAAAAAATGAAAGAGCAAGAAAACCATGCTTAATGGCATTGTTGCGATTGTTGGATCACCAAATGTTGGCAAATCAACAATTTTTAATCGTATCATTGGCGAAAGACACGCTATTGTTGATGACGAAGCTGGCATCACTCGCGACCGCCTCTATGGGAAATGTGAGTGGCTAGGCCATTCTTTTTCCGTCATCGATACTGGTGGAATAGAAGTTGAAAACCGTCCGTTTCAAGAACAAATTCGTATCCAAACTCAAATTGCAATCGATGAGGCTGATGTCATTGTGTTTGTCACTGATAGTCATCTTGGTCTAACCTCAGATGATCGACTGGTGGCAAAGATGCTTTATAAAGTTAAAAAACCAGTCATTCTTGTCGTTAACAAAATTGATGAAGGAATTCATATTTCTGACACCCAAGAATTTTATGCTCTTGGACTTGGAGAGCCGATTGCGGTCAGTGGCTCTCATGGAATTGGAATTGGGGATCTTTTACAAAAAATTGTTAACTTTTTGCCAGAAAAACAATACGAACTTCAAGCTGATCAAATCACTTTTTGTCTTGTTGGACGTCCCAATGTTGGGAAATCTTCCATTGTCAACTGCCTATTAAATGAAGAAAGAGTCATTGTTAGTGATATTTCTGGAACAACCAGAGATTCAATCGATACACCTTTCAAAAAAGATGATAAAAACTATGTGGTAATCGATACAGCAGGATTAAAAAAACGGGGTAAAATTTATGAAGCCATTGATAAGTATTCTGCGATTCGAGCTCTAAAAGCTATTGAAAGAAGCGAAATTGTACTTCTTGTTGTTGATGGTCATCAGGGCATTATTGATCAAGATAAACATGTTATTGAATATGCTACTGAATTACATAAAGCCATTATTATTGTTGTAAATAAGTGGGATATTGTTGATAAAGAGACCAACACCATGAGCGAATTTACAAAAATCATTCGCAATGAATATAAATTCCTTGATTATGCGCCAATTTGTTTTGTCTCCGCATTGAAAAAACAAAGAATCGAAACCATTTTTAAAGCACTAGATTTAGTCCATAACGCCTACTACACTAGGGTTAAAACGAGTATATTAAATGATGTAATTCAAGACGCTCAGTTGATGAATCAACCCCCCGATTTTAATGGTGGCAGATTGAAAATCTACTATGCTTCACAAGTCTCTGCCGCTCCGCCTACATTTGTCTTGTTTGTCAATAATACAAACTTCATGCATTTTAGCTATCAAAGATATATTGAGAATCGTTTACGTGATACTTTTTCATTTGAAGGAACCCCAATAAACATTTTGCTGAGAAATAAAAAGTAAGCCCTTAAGCGTACTTTTTGTTTATTTTTGCTTAGTTGTGTTAAAATGAAATCCTAGAGGAGATAATTATATGAAGAAACTCAACAAACGCGACCTAGTTGAAATCGTTGCCGAAAAAGCACATCTTTCAAAAAAAGATGCTCAAGCGGCAATTGACCTTTCTTTCAAACTGGTAGAAAAAGCCGTACTTAAAGGCGAAGAAGTCAATATCTCTAATTTCGGTGTTTTCTCCCCAAAAACCCGTAAAAGTAGAGAAGGTACACACCCAAAGAAACACAGCCGAATTGTGATTGCTGAATCCAAGACTGTTGTGTTCCGCCCCTCGAAGAGTTTAAAAGCCAAACTTAACAAATAAGATAAGTTTTTTGGAAAGAATGAGACAACTCGTTGTCTCTTTTTTTCTGCCTTCTTATAATGAATATATGAACAATCAGCTTTTTTCTTTTCAAAGACTTCATGAAATTTTTGTTCACCATGGTTTTGCTCTCTATGTTGTGGGAGGGACAGTTCGAGATTTTTTGCTTTCGCTTTCTCTTTCAGACTTAGATGTCGTCACTGATGCCACGCCGGAAGAGATGAAAACTTTTATTGAATGTTATGACTGCGATTTTACCTTCGCAAAATATGGTTCAATAAAGATTAAATTTGAAGGTTATTTTTTTGATATTACTACCCTTCGAAAAGAGAAAAAATATAAAGATTCTCGGCATCCAAACAAAATCGTTTTTGTAAAATCTTTGAAACACGATTACAAACGACGAGATTTTACGATTAACGCTATGTACATGGATGAACATTTTCGTGTGATTGATTATTGCAATGGCATGAAAGACATCAACGCAGGAATTATTAAAGCAATTGGGAACCCCTCCTCACGCATCAAAGAAGATCCTCTTAGAATCATTCGAGCGTTGCGATTCGCCATTAATTTTGATTTTACGATTGAAAAACATTTAGATCGTGCTATTCGACAAAATATCAAACTGCTTTCAAAGATTAACCAAAGCAAAATAAAACAGGATTTACTCAAAATCAAAAGTGATAAAAAAGAAAGAATTGAGAAAATTTTTAAGGATTATGATATTTATCATTTGTTAGATATGATAGAGTAAGTGCACAAAAGCAAATATGGTATCTGAAGCTATTGATTTCCGTTTCCTCCTTATGGAGAACTATAAAAAATTAAAAATCAACGAAAAAGAGTTGGTTACTCTTTTCATGATTGACCATTTTATTAGCTTAGGAAATCCATTTGTCACTGCTGATCTGCTCTCTTTGAAAATGTCTCTTGATGTTAAAGAAATTGACAAAACTCTCGTTTCTTTATTAACTAGGGGATTTATTGAATATATCGCTCAAGGAAAAAAGACAATTACGACTCTCAATCCATTGAAAGCCAAACTATATCGTGAATTTCAAATATCTTTAACCAAAGAAGATGAAGTAAAAGCTTCAAAAGAAGTTGAAACCGAGCTCAACAACATTTTTGAAGAGTTCAGTAAAATGTTAGGTCGCTCTTTAGCTCCTGTTGAAATATCAAAAATTCGCGAATGGGTTTCCTATGGTTATTCGGACGAACTAATCATTAATGCCCTCAAAGAAGCTTTAAATAAAGGCAAAAAATCGCTTCGCTCAGTTGATAAAATTCTTCTTGTTTGGTCTTCCAGAGACGATAGAGAGAACGAAGGCGTCTCTTTGAAAAGCGAAGAATGGAATAAATCTCTTGAGGAGACAATACGTATTGCCAAGACTCCTTGGATAGATAAAAACGATGACTAAGAAACAATATCGTCTGTTGGAAGACTATTTGAATAGTCTTTTTCCTAATGCCGGTTGTGAACTTATTCACGATAAGGATTACGAATTTGTCATCGAAGTAATGCTGTCTGCTCAATCGACAGATATTGCGGTTAATCTTGTCTCAAACAAACTCTTTAAAAAATATCCAACCCTAATATCTCTCGCTCAAGCAGATATATCGGAGGTTGAAAAAATTCTTTACCCTCTTGGGCTTCACAAAAGCAAAGCTAAAAATGCTATCGGAATCGCCCAAAAACTTATCGGGCAATTCAACGGAGAAATTCCTTCAGATAAAGAACTGTTACAAGAATTACCTGGTGTAGGAAACAAAACTGCTGGAGTCATACGAGCTGAAGTTTTTCATATCCCTGATTTGCCTGTCGATACCCATATTTTGAGAATTTGCCGGCGACTCGGAATATCAAAAGCTTCAGACACACCTCTAAATGTTGAGCTGAAATTAAAAAAAGCAATTGATCAGTCACGATGGATATTAACTCATCACCAACTCATACATTTCGGCCGTTATTTTTGCACAGCAAGAAAACCAAATTGTGAAAATTGCCAATTAAATACTTTTTGTAAAATGAAGTAAACAAAAACTATTTTGCAAAATATTTTTCTTCGATAGCGGAAAGATAATCTAGACGAGGATTGAAGTCTCTTTTTATCAATAATCCATTTTGACAAACAGTAGTGAAGGGAATCGATTTTCTCTCTTCCTTTTCATAAAAATTAATCACATAAGAGGCATCTAGTAAGTACACCTTATCGTGGTAGGCGAACTCGATAATAAAAAAAGCAATCCCACCGAATTTTAAAACATTCTTTAAGTGATCTATTTGATGAGAAGTAATGTTTGAAAGAGGAAAACTGCTCTTATTTTTAGTACTCTTGGCTTCAAAATCGATATATCTTCCTTTGTACACTCCGTTATAATCGGTGGTTGATTGCTTTTCGAAAAAGGCATCAACAATTTTTGCTCTTTTAGAATAATCTACTTTCACAACCCGAATTGGAGTGGGTCGCTTGGTAATTAGCAAGACGCCACTTCTCAAATAATAATCATTTGATAGGTTAATATCCTCTTCCAGGCTCATCCCTCGATTGGCAGAGGAAAATGAAATCTCTTGGGCGCTTTTTTTCTTCGCTTTTGAATTGCATTCATATTTCTCTCCGTTTGGGTATTTTATCATCATGCTAAATATCTTCTTATTTCTTCGTCATAATTATCAAGAGTGATTGCTTCGTTATTATTTAGTTTTTTTAACAATTCGCTAACTGGTGTTGGCAAATGTCCATATAAAGGTAAGGCCTTTTTGTATTGTTCGACAACAAGAGGAATATTTCTAAGGAAAGCATCATATAGATTAGCTAAATTAATCGCGTCAATTGCTGGGTCGTGGGCATCGCCAGCTAATTGAAGATTGAATAATTCGCAACAATGAACAAGGCTAAAAGGATTTCCATTATCATCGCGTAAAAATTCATTGATGAATGTTGCGTAGTCGATATAGTTCTTTTGAATCTGACTGCAAATTTCTTTTGGGAAATCCAAGCTATGAGAAATCGATTGGCTCAAGATCCTCATATCGTGGTTTCCAAATGTAATAAATGAGCTTTTTTTGAAAGACAATCCGGCATATTTTTTTAATTCTTCCATTGCCTTGCCAAACGGAACACCCTTTTCCACCAAAATATCATCATTTATACCTGTCAATTCAGTAACATATTTGCCAACTTTATTTTTGGCTTTTACATAAATTTTAAAAGGTGCTTTACGATTTTTAATGAGTCCCTTTTTATCTAATGTCACCGCGACTGCACCTATGGCAATCATCTCATGACTATATTGGGTACCCTCAAAATCCAAAAACAAGATTTTTTTGTGGTGTTTTAATAATTTTTCTAACTTTTTCATTTTTTTGTAACGATTTAGCTGTGTATTGATATATACTCTTTTTTCAATGAAAAAAGATTGAAATACCATCTAATCTACTATATTATAGATTAAGAGGTTTACTAATGGCAATTAAACTTACTCTTTGTTCTAAAGAAATTCTCGATACTGTCTTTACGGGAGCGGTCCATGGATACAATTCCTTGGAAGTCGATTCCTTTCTCGACAGTGTTATTCGGGATTATCAGCTTATCGAATCGAACTACTTAGTTTCGCAAAAAGATATTGAATCTATGCAAAACAGAATCAGTGAACTCGAAGAAAAAAACAAATTCTTGGAAATTGATAACAAACGATATGAAACTCGATTTGAAGGCATTAAAAACAATGATAAAAGTGTATCTGCTGATAACATAAACCTCGTTAAAAGGATTAGTGCCTTAGAAAAATTCCTTTGGAAGCAAGGCTTTAATCCAAATTCCGTCAAATAAATTTCGATCTGGATAATTGCTGACTTCGGTTAGAGGAAAGTCCATGCTCGCACAGGCTGTGATGCCTGTACTGATTGTGCTAGCGGAAAAAATAACGCTAGGTACGCAGGAGTGCGTAACGGCGGTGAATCACCTAAGGGAAACTATGGTGTGAAACCTGAAAGTGCCACAGTGACGTAGCTTATTGGGAAACCATAA
>JAEZUH010000103.1 GCA_023443485.1 Bacillota bacterium
GTAAATAAATGAAAGACATCGTTGCATTAAAACAACAACTTTGTGCTGTTGGTGATAGAATTCGCCAACTCGGGTCTTCCCTTTGACTTCGATAAGTTAGATCTAGAAGTTGAACAATTAACAGAGAAGAGCAATCACCCTGATTTTTGGAATAACTCGAGTAGCGCTCTAGAAATTATTTCTCGATTAAAGTACTGCAAGGATTTGGTCGGAAAATATCGTCAATTATCAAAAAGCACTATTGATATTCAAGAACTCCTATCTTTGGGGGATGAATCATTTTTTGATGAAATTGAAAAACAGTTAGACTTACTTTCTAATGATGCTAAGGAATTCGAATTGCAAATTCTTTTTCGAGGAGAATTTGATAACTTGAACGCTATTATTGAAATACACCCAGGGGCTGGTGGAACTGAAGCACAAGATTGGGCGGATATGCTTTATCGAATGTATCTTTGTTATGCCGGCATTAAAGGACTAAAAATAGCTCAAATTTACAATGAACCAGGTGAAGAAGCCGGAATAAAATCAGTGACATTCAAAATCAGTGGACCACACGCTTATGGCTTGCTGAAGAGCGAAAAGGGAGTTCATCGGCTGGTTCGAATCTCACCTTTTGATTCAAACAAAAGAAGACACACTTCCTTTGCTTCGGTTAATGTTGTGCCTGAATTTAAAAACGACAATATAGATATTCAAATTAATGATACTGATTTAAAAGTAGATACATATCGAAGTGGAGGAGCCGGGGGACAAAACGTCAACAAAGTTGAAACTGCAGTTCGCATAACGCATTTGCCAACTGGAATAGTAGTATCATGTCAAATGGAGAGAAGTCAGCTCTCCAATCGCGAAGTTGCGATGCAAATGCTTAAAGGAAAACTTTATTTGCTTGAATTAGAGAAGCGAAATAACGCCATAAAAGGTATTGTTGGAGAAAAGAAAAACATTGAATGGGGCAGCCAAATTAGATCATATGTTTTCTGTCCTTACACTCTAGTGAAAGACAATCGAACTGATTATGAAGAAACTAATGTAAACGCTGTGATGGATGGATACATTGAAGGATTCATCTACGCCTATTTACAAAAGGAGGCAAAAGAAAATGAACAAATTAATCTCAAAAATTAATCTGAAAAATTATGTGTTACAAATTTTTGTTGTCATTTTGGGCTCGTTTTTATTAGCCTTTGGAAACGTTGTCTTCCTTAGCCCCGCAATGATTAATGCTGGTGGATTAAATGGAATATCTATCATTGTGCAGTCATTTTTCAAAGAGAGTGATCAGATCCTTGTCTATAACATTACAACCGCATCTCTTTCGATAATTCTTTGGGTCATTGGTTTGATTTTTATTGGCAAAGATTTTGCTATTAAGACATTATTATCAACAATCATGGTTCCTCTTGCTACGGCGTTCCTTTCTTTTGTACCTTATGTTAGCGATTGGTGCAAAGGTATCTCCGATGCCATCCTTCCTGATTCGATGGATGTTGGAGCAATTTTACTTGCCGCCATTACTGGTGGTGTCATTGTCGGAGCAGGCGTTTCTATTACTTTTGTGGGTGGTGGGAGTTCCGGTGGTGTTGATGTCATCAATTTTGTTATGAACAAATATTTGAATATTAAGCAATCCGTCGGGAGTTTTTTAATTGATGGAACCATTATTCTTGTTGGTTTGATTATTTTACTCCCCCAAAATTCAACATTCCTTGTGCAATGCCTATGTGGTATTCTCTCGGCATTTATCACTGCGATATTAATTGAATATGTTTACATAGGAGCTCAAACCAGTTACAAGGTAGAGATAATATCCTCTAAGTGGAAAGAAATCAGCGCCTATGTACAGGATGTGCTTGGCAGAGGTGCCACAATCATTCACGCCCAAGGTGGATACAAAGGTGAAGAAAGAGTTATTCTGAGCGTTGTTTTTGATAAGAGCCAGTATATTAAAATTCGTGATTTTATTGTAAAAACCGATCCAAGCGCTTTTATAACATTTACTCAAACCAATGCCGTTTATGGCGAAGGCTTTAAGAAAATATTTTCAAAGAAAAAGAAGGAAAAGAAATAACAAAAAAGAGGAATGAATGGACCAACAACATAAATTTGAATTAGTATCTTCATTTAAGCCAACCGGAGACCAACCTCAAGCGATTGCAAAGCTTGTCGATGGTATTTCTAACAATCGGAAGTTTCAAGTTCTTCTTGGAGCCACTGGAACAGGAAAAACTTTTACGATGGCAAATATTATTCAACGGGTCCAACGACCCGCTCTTGTTTTAGTCCATAATAAAACTCTTGCAGGGCAGCTTTATTCTGAATTTCAAGATCTTTTCCCTCATAATCGTGTTGAATACTTTGTTTCAAACTTTGATTTTTATCAACCTGAAGCCTATATTCCAAAGTCTGATACCTATATAGACAAAAGTGCGGTCATGAATGAAGAAATAGAAATGCTAAGAACATCCGCAATTAACTCTATTATTGAAAGACACGATACCATTATTATCGCCTCCGTGGCTTCTATATATGGTTTGACTGATCCTGACGAATATAAGAATCTTGTTTTTAATATTCGAGTCGGAGAAACAATAAATCGTTCTGATTTTTTTAAGAAATTAGTCGATGCTCAATATAAAAGAAACAATCTAGATGCTGCTCCAGGAACTTTCCGTGTTCGTGGGGATATTATTGAAGTGATTCCAGCAAACTCTGAAGACAATCATGTGATTAGGATTGATACATTTGGCGATGAAGTTGAGAAAATTATGCTAGTGGACTTGCTGACTGGCGAGGTAAAAAATAATTATCATACATATCCCATTTTCCCAGCCTATGACCATGCCTCAACCAGAAAGAGAATTAAGGAAGCTTGTGAGACAATTAAAATTGAGTTAGATGAAAGATTGAAGTTTTTTAAAGAAAATGGAAAATTATTAGAAGCTGAGCGACTAGAAAATCGTACGAACCAAGATATGGAAAGTATGCAAGAATTTGGCATGTGCCCCGGCATTGAAAATTATTCTCGTCACATTGATAAAAGAAAACCTGGTGAAAGGCCATTCTGTCTTTTAGATTATTTCCCTGACGATTTTCTGCTTTTTATTGATGAGTCGCATGTCACTTTTCCTCAGTTACATGGGATGTATAATGGTGATCTAGCTCGGAAAACTAACTTAGTTGAATATGGCTTTCGCTTACCATCTGCTTTAGATAACCGACCACTTAAATTTGAAGAATTTGAAAAAATGATGTCAACTGTCATCTGCACGAGCGCCACTCCTGGAGATTACGAAAAGAATAAATCTGATGGGCCGATTGTTGAACAGATCATCCGTCCGACTGGTTTGTTAGACCCACGAGTAGAAGTAAGAAAAACAATTGGACAAATTGATGATCTTTTATCTGAAATCAATCTACGAGTTAAAAATAATGAACGAACAATGATTGTTACTCTCACCATTCGAATGGCAGAAGATTTAACCTCATTTCTTAAAGAGAAGGGCATTAAAGTTGTCTACTTACATCACGAAACTAAAACGCTCGAAAGAAGTGAAATTATCTATCAACTGAGAAAAGGTAAATACGATGTTCTTGTTGGTATTAATTTGTTGAGAGAGGGTTTAGATATACCTGAAGTGTCACTGGTTACTATTTTGGATGCTGACAAAGAAGGCTTCCTAAGAAGTTCGCGTTCACTTATTCAAATTATTGGCCGAGCAGCGAGAAATCAGCATGGATTGGTTGTAATGTATGCGGATAACATGACTGATTCAATGCGAATCGCGATTGATGAGACAAACCGTCGTCGAAAAATCCAAAATGATTTCAACGAAGAGAACGGAATCGTACCTCGAACTATCATCAAAGAAATACGTTTGCCAATTCATAATACCGAGAGTGAAATTGATGAAATGATTAAGCTCACAAAACATGGTTCTAGAACTGAAATTAATAAGCGAATTAAAGAATTAGAAAAACAAATGAAACAAGCTGCTCAAGAATTTGATTTTGAAAGAGCTGCTGAGTTGCGTGACATCATTCTAGAAATGAAAACGAGCATTCAATAATGTTTTGTTTGCCTTATTGTCGCGTTTTATTTATTATTATTAAGCAATCAATAGAAAGGATGAACATATATGTTAGATTGGTATGACTGGGTCTTATTAGCGGTCGCTATTGTAATAATTATCCTCACTCTATTGCAAGGTGGAAAATCTGAAGGTGCTTCTGGTGCCATCACCGGCGGTGGATTAAATGTTTTCGTCAAAACGAAAGAAAGAGGAGCCGAGAAAGTAGTTTCTATCCTCACTCTTATCGTTGCCATCATATTCTTTATATTGGCGGTCATTATTAAATTGATTCAAGCAGGGGCCGCTGTCTAAGAGATAATCTAAATGAAAAACCACTTCAAAATTGAAGTGGTTTTTTTCTTTAATTAAATTTTATTTATCTTTTTTAATAACTGGAGTTTGAACGTCTACGACATCTTTTGATTCAACGAGTTTTAGGTCTGAATCATCATCATTTGGTTTTGCAACCTTAGGATTTTCTTTTTTTATTTTTTTGGATGTTTTTGGTTGTTGCTTTTCTCGCCTTTCATTAACCATCGTCACGATGCCAAAAGAAACAACTAGCAAACCTACGACCATGACAATAATTCCAACTACACCATAGATAAAGGTAGTAATGTCATTTTTAGTAAATAAGATAACCAATCCAGTTGTTAACAAAATGACCCAAATAATTAATGCCCTAATCCAAGCTCCAAAATCAATTCTTGAAGCCTTATTCGACACAAGAAGGATGAATTTTAATAATACAGCGGCAGAAATAGAAATCATTACCCAAGGCAAGAAATCAGCCACCAAAGTGTCGACAAAATTTTGAACAATATTGCTTGAAAGAAGCGCGATACCAATACCTATTAATAAGCCACTGACCAAAATGTTACTACTTATACCATTGAAACCGGCTTTTTTCTCCATGAATATGGTAACCAGCAAATTAAACACAGCAACAGCAAAACAGTAAATTGATACAATGAGAGCGACGAGCTTAAAAGGATCACCATCCTCATTAACCGTGATAAGCAAAATGATTAGTCCAAGAGAGAAGATAACCAGACCCAAGATTAATCTTAGCCATTTGAATCGATTAAACAAATTTTTCATTTTTTGAGCCTCCTTAACTATTATATACAGGCTATACAGTATAATATATACTCTATAACCAATAAGGAGTTTAAATATGAACCAAAAATTATTACAAGACTATGCGAGATTAATCGTTCGCAAAGGAATAAATGTTCAAAAGGGTGAAATTGTTTGGATTTATGCCGATCTAGATCAACCTGATTTTGTCACTTTAACAGTAGAGCAATGTTATGAAGCAGGGGCAAAAGAAGTTGTTCTAAATTGGTCTCACGATCCAGTTGTTAAGCTTGGTTATAAATACCAAACCTTAGCAACACTAGGAAGTGTCAGTCCAATCACGTTAGCAAAACTTAAATACCGCCTTAAGAAAATGCCTATCATGCTCTATTTGATTTCTGAGGATCCAGATGCCATGAAAGGCGTCAATCAATCGAAAATAAGCAAGGCAAGAGCAAAGACATATCCAAAGATTAAAAAATATTTTGATCAATTAGACGGCAAATACAAATGGTGTATCGCCGCTATTCCAGGCATTAAATGGGCGGAAAAAGTTTTCCCCAATTCAAAAGGAGAAGATGCCGTTGAAAAGTTGTGGGAAAAGATTCTTTTTACCTCACGTGTCGATGGAAACGATCCTGTTGCTAACTGGGAAAAACACAACGAGTTCCTGATTAGTCAAAGAACCAAGCTCGAAAATTTAAAACTTAGCAAGTTACTCTATAAGTCAGCTAACGGAACCGACTTTTCAGTCGAATTAATCCCAGGAGTCCGCTGGGGCGGTGGTGTAGAGACTGCGCCAAATAAAGGCGAGTTCAACCCCAACATTCCTTCCGAAGAAGTGTTTACCACTCCATATGCTGGCCGTTGTGATGGAACGCTCGTTGCTTCTAAACCATTAAGTTACAACGGAGAAATAATAGATGGATTCAGTGTTACTTTTGAAAACGGAAAAGTCGTAAAAGTTTCCGCAAAGAAAAATCAAAAATTATTAGAAAAAATGGTTGCCATGGATGAGGGTTCAGGCATGTTGGGCGAAGTAGCGCTTGTTCCGTATGATTCTCCTATCAGACAATCAAACACCTTGTTCTACAATACTTTATTTGATGAAAACGCTGCTTGTCATTTCGCATTGGGCAGAGGTTTTAGAGAATTGTTACCCGATTCTGAAAATTTGACCGCAGATGAGGTCAAAGCGAAAGGCATTAACAGCTCAATGATTCATGTTGACTTTATGGTTGGAACCAGAGATTTAAACATTATTGGCGAAGACAAAAACGGACAAAAAACGCAAATTTTCAAAGATGGAAATTGGGCTATTTAATTTTTAAATCAACAATTTCGTCAAAATTAATTATTCTTCTATTTGTTAAAAAGAGTTTTCTTTCAATTGCATCAATTCTCTTGATAATTATCTGATCTTCGAATATTTTTCCATTTCTAAAGAACGAAATCACTAGAATCTCGCCTTGATAATTGACGAGAATATTATTGATGTTTTCTTTTTCATCTTGAGAGATTAAAGGTTTTTCTATTCTCTCTCTTTTTGCGTAATTATTTTCAAGGGACGAACTTTGTTCCACCAGAGAGCGATATGCCATCCATTTTTTCATTCCTCTATCACTCATCGATGGTGGCCTCCTATTTGCTCATGTCTTTCTTTGGCCGTGCTGTCTTCGGTTAATGCCGAAGCTCTTAACAAAACATTCTTGCCGTATTTCTGGTGGATAGCATCAATGGTGAATAATAATTCCCTACTTTTTATTTGTTTCTGCTGATCTTCGAATAAATTTAATTGTTGGTTTGATGAATATGTCAAAGAAGAAAAGCACATACCAACATTACGAATAGGCTTGTCCTGTATATGGCGATTAAAAATCTCTAAAAGTGCCTCATATAATTTTGGTGTTTCGTCGGTGGCATTTAGAAGTGTCGCTTGTCGAGAAAAACCACCTTGATCTTTTGAATATCCAATATAAAGTGAAACGCGAGCTGCTTTTTTGTTTTCTTTTCTTAGTCTTTCGGAAAGATCATCACACATTTCACGAATGATAGTCGCGATATTAGACTTATTAAAGTCTTTAAACAACACTTGACCAATCGTTAAACTAGTTGATTCAGGAATATATTTTTCATGAATATCTGACTCATCTATTCCGTTAGCGTGATTATATAATTGTTCGCCCATTATTCCGAAATTACTTATCAAAAATTGAGGAGAAGATAAGGCGAGATCCTTTACTGAAAAAATTCCTAATTTATTCAATTTTTCTTCAGTTCTCGCACCAATTCCCCATATTTTGCTTAAGGGAGCAACTTTCCAAAGCCTACTTTTGACATCTTTTTGTCTTATAGTTGCTATGCCGTTTTTTTCTTTTTTTGCAAAAATGTCGAGGGCTACTTTGGCCAGAAAAAAATTATCTCCAATGCCCGCAGTTGCACCTAAACCAGTTTTTTCTTTGATCGTGTATAAAATCGTTTCAGTAAGTTCCATAGCTGATTTTTGATAATAATTTAGATAGCTGCTTATGTCTAGAAACGCCTCGTCAATCGAATAGACATGAATATCATCTTTGCTGACAAAATCCAAAAATATGTCGATGACTTTGGTAGACATTTCAATGTATCTTTCCATTCGAGGTTTGGCGTAGATATAATCGAATTTATTGGGAAGTTCTTTGACTCTTAGTCTAGATGGTATACCTTGAGATTTTAAAAACGGAGAAACAGATAAAACAATGGTGTTTTTCCCTCTTTCTTTATCTGCGACAACCAAAGGAGTGGACCAAGGATCTAATCCGCGATCAACACACTCGACAAAGGAATAAAATGCCTTTAAGTCAATTACTATTATGTTTCTTTGCTCTAGTGTCATATGGTATCTATATTTTATAAGAAAATACTGTCCTTTTTCATTAAGGAAAACCAATATTTCTCTTATCATTTAATAATGTGGTATCATTTATATGATAATTTGAGGTTATAAGGAGTTTAGAAAGATATGGAAATCGCAACAATTATTTTATCTTCGCTGTCCTTGGTGGTGGTTATCATTTTGCTTTTTGTCATTGTAAAAAGAAAACCTCAACCCATCGAAACAAAAATTGATTTAAAAGAAATTGGCGCTCTCGAAAAGCAAATTGATCTCCTCAGCTCTCAAATCAAAGGCGACATTGAATTATCAGTTATTAAAGAAATGGGAAAAGTGAGTGATCAAACCATTAAAAATAATGAAGTAAATAATGAGAAGTTGGAACGCTTCCAAAAATCCATTTCTGAATCTCTTAACACTCGATTTGATGCTCTCAATAGACAAATGGAAGAAAAAATCGCTCTTATTAATAAAAAAGTTGATGATAAATTGTCTGAAGGATTCAAAACTACTAATGAATCAATGGCCCAAGTGAGAGAAAGACTCCAAGCCATCGATGCAGCACAAAAGAATATCGAAAACCTATCAAAGGATGTCGTTTCTTTAAAGCAGGTTTTAGAAGGCAATCAATCACGTGGCCAATATGGCGAATATCAGTTGAGCATGGTTCTCCATAATGTTTTCGGCGATACTGAAGGCTGTTACCAAGAACAATACACATTGAAGAAGGTAAAAGATGGGGACGACGTGCGTGCTGATGCAGTCGTTTTTATGCCTGAACCAAACCACATGATTTGCATTGACTCCAAATTCCCATTCAAAGATTATGCTCGCATGTTTGACGCGCAATCCGAGGAAGAAAAAACAAGTCTAACTAAAGATTTTGCCAACGCCGTAAAGAAACACATCACCGCCATTAAAGATAAATATATCGTTGAAGGAAAAACGGCCCCTGAAGCTTTAATGTTCATTCCTAATGATGGAGTTTTTGCATTCATTCATCACAACTGCCGAGATGTTATTGATTATGCCCGTGAAAAGAAGGTGGTTTTAACCTCTCCTAGCACATTACCAGCAATACTTGTAACCATAAATATGGTGAAGATCCAAGTTGAGAGAGCGAAGAATGTCGAAGAAATTAATCGTCAGCTCAGGCGTTTGAGCAAAGATTTTGAAATGTTTGCCCGTGAATGGGATAAATTCTCTGATAACTTAGAAAAAACAACAAAATCAAGAGAGCAATTAGACACTCGCGTGAACAAAATTAATTACAAATTCGAAGCCATTAGAGGTAATAGTAAACTTGGCGAAATCGAAGATTCGCAAAGTGAACCTTATGCTGAATTAACGGATGATGAAAATGGAACTGAAAAATAATCATACTATTGTCAACTTTTCCAATTCGTTATTGAAACACTTTTCTGCGCCTACTTGGCACGAAACAATTCCCGAAATCGACCAAAAACTGCAAGGTCACAACAAAGTGGTTGTCATGCTTTTTGATGGTCTCGGCAGTTATATTATTGATAAACACTTAAGAAAAAAAGGCGCGATTCGGTCTCATTATTTAACAACAATAGATGCTACTTTTCCTCCCACAACAGTTGCTTCCACAAACGGCTTTCTATCCGGGAAATTTCCTATTGAAACTGGGTGGTTATCATGGAGTCAATATTTCGAAGAATACCAATGCGATGTTGAGGTTTTTAGAAACACAAGAAGCAGCGATGGATCACTTATTAGGGATAAAGACAATCTGATAATTGCTGAAAAGTGCCCATATGAAAGCATATTTCAACAAATAAAAAAGGCTAATTCTTCGGTCAATGTATTCGATATTTTTCCACAAAAAGTAAGATCAAATAGCGAAGCAACAGATCTCAAAAAATCTCGACAGATAATTAATAAGGCTTTGAAGGAAAGTGACAAAGCCTTTGTATATTTTTATTGGACACTTCCAGATGGCTATATTCATCATTATGGTGTTAATCACTTCATGGTTCATTTTATTATTAAAAAAATTCAAAGATTTGTTAAAAAAATAGCGAAAAATAACCCCGACACCATTTTCTTTACTTTTGCTGATCATGGCTTAATTGATGTCAAATATCTAGATATTTGTGAGCACAAGGACCTGCAAAATTTACTATCCCTTCCTCTATCTTTCGAAAAGAGAGTTGTTAATTTCTTTGTTAAATCAGATAAGAAAGATGAATTTGCCTCCTTGTTTAATAAATACTATGGGGAGCATTTTGAATTAATAGACAGAGAATCAGTGTTCAAAGATGAACTCTTTGGTAAAGGCCAACCTCATCCAGCCTCTTATAATTTCATTGGTGATTTTATCGCAATTGCCAAGGGCGTTTATTGTTTATATGCTTCAAACGAAATAACTCCTGAAAAATTTGTTGCTCATAAAGGTCATCATGCCGGTGGAACAAAGGAAGAGATGGCAAT
>JAEZUH010000046.1 GCA_023443485.1 Bacillota bacterium
TCTTCTTCATCGGAATAAGGGCGAGAATCACTGGTGACAACGCCATCTTTTAAACGAACAATGCGGTTGGCGTATCGATTAGCCAATTCAGGGTTATGGGTAACCATAATGACTAAACGGTCGCTCGCGACCTCCTTTAAGAGATCGACGATTTGCAATGAGGTTTCGCTATCCAACGCTCCAGTTGGTTCATCAGCTAAGACGATTTCTGGATCGTTAACTAAAGCGCGGGCAATAGCCACTCTTTGCATCTGACCACCACTTAATTGGTTGGGCATCTTTTTATACAAGCCTTCGAGACCAACTTTATCGATGGCTTCCATGGCTTTTTTACGTCGTTCGGCCTTTTTATATCCGCCGATGGTCAAGGCTAATTCGACATTACCTAAAACCGTGAGGTGACTGACAAGATTATACGATTGGAAAACAAAGCCAACCGAGTGGTTGCGATAGGTATCCCAATCACGGTCGTTATATTGTTTAGTTGATCTTCCTTCGATAATGAGATCTCCACTGGAATAACGGTCTAAACCACCAGTAATATTCAATAATGTCGTTTTACCACATCCAGATGGACCTAAAATAGCCACGAATTCATTGCGGCGAAAATTAATCGTAACATCCTGTAAAGCATGTACAGTTGGTTGATCCTTGAGGGGATAGTCTTTGTTGATATGAACAAGTTTAAGCATTGTTTACCTCCCAATGAAGTATTCTTCATTAATAGTATCTATTATTGTCACTAATTATTGTTAATAAAGTCAATGAATATGAAAAAAACTCTAAATTAGATTAGAGTTGCAGCCAGTATTAGTTTTATTGAGCGAATGGAGAACTAATTATTTTTCTTTTCGTTATTTTTGGAAATGATCAATTTTCTAAGGTGAAAACTTTCAGGTCCGGGTTTCATGATATTATTATCAGTTGGCTTAACCTTCAGTTTGCCAAGCAATTCATCTCCCTCACAATATAATTCTTCCAACAATGAACTCTTTTTGCCTCGAGTGAAAACGAAAATGAGTAAGATGAATAGAGCGATAGAAAAGCAAAATAGCGCAATAATCAATAGGAAAATCATGTAGCTATAGGCTTGTAAAAAGAGCCAAGGAATCAGAAAGGCCAATCCGACGATGGTCCATATAATAAAAGAGAAGGGAAAGGTTGTTCCGATAACACGAGATTGGAAACTTAAAGAGCGAAGGCGGCGATAGTTGGGATTGCTGCGATCTCTTTTCATGACCAAATAAACAAAAGTACCATTATTGTTCAAAGAGTTGGATACAAATTCCCACCCAAAATGCTCGCGATTAGCAATTTCTTTTTCGAGATTCTTTTGAACAACCTTCCAAGTTTTAGTTTCGTACTTCTTCATTTTTTAATTCCTGTACCTTGCTCAAGTATGAATTATATCTCTCTTCCCGATTAGAAGCATATTTCAAGGATTGACGAGTTCTTAAAATGGCCAAAACTCCTAGCCCACTCGCGGATAGAACGCCAGGTAAAAGGGCTACTAAAAACCATAGAAGATCATTGCTATCAGGAGCCACAAAACTCATCACTAAATAAAGAGTCAAAAAGAGAAAGGCTAATCCAGCTAATACAAACAATGACCACATTGGCACAGATGATGTCTTATAGTAAGTTTTTTCAATCTTAATCAATTCTGAGTAGTACTTTGTTTCATTGTCTCTTTGCAAAAATAATTCAACTTTTTCACCGGCTGATTTTTCTTCTAACAATTCCCAGTCAAACAAATGAGCATCTCTCAAGACGAAAAAACGACTATTGGGTTCAATGGTGATGTTTTTCTTTTCCATATTGCCATTTTATCGTTAATAGTCTTGTTTAACAAGAAAAAGCAAGATTATCCTTTTATTTTACTACGCAGACAACGATAGTTTCTTGCTTCAACTTATGAAAAAATTTCTTAATCCATATATCTTCTTTGTTGAAATTCGCTTATATGAATTATTGTGCTAAAATTTTGTTGAAGTTCATGTAATGTGCTGAATTGAGTTTCGGACCCTGAACTTCTTTTTTAATAGCTTTTGTATTTTAAGGTAACAATGCTATAATTTCATTGCGAAAGCACCATCTTCGTTTGGTTATTAACGATGCCCTAAAGGGAACCTGTTGAACAGGCGCAGCTGAGAGATTGAGATATCTCTCTTTTTTATTAAAAAACGGTATTTTTGATACCGTAATATTCATGGTGGTCTAGGAGAGATTTGCACTCCCGACACGTAGATTTTCAGTCTACTGCTCTACTACCTGAGCTACCAGACCATCAACTAAAGCGCTGGCGGACCATACGGGAATCGAACCCGTGGTCTTCTCCGTGACAGGGAGACATGTTAACCGCTACACCAATGGTCCACTTGCTAAGCGCTTAAATATTATTAAAGAAAAATTGAAAAATTGCAAGTCCTTTTAAGCGCCCTATTTTAAAAAGAGTAAATATTTGGTTTTTCGACTATTTTTTTCAATATTTCTTTTTGTAAAAAGGAATAAAAAGACTCCACAATATTTGCGGAGTCAATTTTAGACAACTAACTATTAATAATTAACAGCTCTGAGTTCGAAATAACTCATTGGATGATTGCAGGTCGGGCAAATGGCGGGGGCATCTTTTCCGATGTGGAGATGACCACAGTTACGGCATTTCCAAACCACGACATCAGGAGCAATAAAGACTTTGCCTTCTTTGACGTTTTCAAGAAGTTTGAGATATCTCTCTTCGTGTTTAGCTTCAATATTGGCAACTAATTCAAATTTAGCGCCAATCTCATAGAAACCTTCTTCATTAGCAACTTCCGCCATGTGTTTGTACATATCAGTCCACTCATAATGTTCGCCTTCAGCCGCATCTTTTAAATTGTCCACGGTTGTTGGAATATCACCACCATGGAGGTATTTAAACCAAAGCTTAGCGTGTTCTTTTTCGTTTTCAGCAGTTTCCAAGAAAAGCTCAGCGATTTGCTCATAGCCTTCCTTTTTAGCCTTACTCGCGTAGTAAGTGTACTTATTTCTTGCCTGGGATTCTCCAGCAAAGGCAATCTCTAAGTTTTTTTCAGTTCTTGAACCTTTTAATTCCATATTAAATCTCCTTAGTATGGTCTTATTATATCATGAGATAAAGAGATGACAAAACAGATGCACCACATTATCAATTAATTATTTGAATCGAGGGTATAGTCGCTTAAATTAGGGTATAGATATTTGATATCGTCATCAAACTTAACAGTTGTCTTATCATATTCCAAGTCATCGGAGTATTCGATCTTGACCTCTTTAAGAAAGTTGTCTTTCCAATAATATTGGCCAACTCTCTCAGCTTTTGAAGATGAAATGGTTCGGTATTTTATTCTTAGTGAGTCAATCGAAGAAGAGGTTGTTTTAATGTTGACGTAATCATAGTTTAAATTAAATGCGTCACTCAATAACCCATATTGCTCATTTAATAAATCGTTTTTATAATCCGTTCCTTTGTAGGCAGTGATGTAATAATTCACATAAAGTGAATAGATGAATGAGTCATCGGAATCGAAATTATCGTATTTTGTGTACTCACGAGTATAAACGCCATCGTTATATTCTTGGAATGCAATATAAAAAGTTCCATCTCTTAGAAAAGCATAGACCACATCGTCAGCCACTATTTGGTCGTTTAATTTAGAGACATTTTTAAAATAGAAATAGTACTCAGGGCAACTGATGAAAACAGATATTGATTCAGTTGTTTCATCGCTCGTTGAAATGATAGATTGATAGTCATCATAATCGTAAGAAAAAGCTAAGGTATTGTTATCAACCATTTTTTGAGCATCATAAATTCCGTTCAAAATGGTTTTGGCCTCATTAGTGGAGATGACTTCTTCATTCTCGCAAGCCACAAGCGAGAAAATGCTGAGAAGTATCATAGGAATGCTTAATTTCTTAT
>JAEZUH010000052.1 GCA_023443485.1 Bacillota bacterium
CAATTTTCACAAATCGTTCCTTAGTGTGTGCTATCGCACAACATTCGCTATTTCGGGCGAACCCGTCTATCCCTACTTATTTCAGGTAGCAGCTCGGGAATGTATTCCATTAGTTTTCGCTTCATCCTTGCACCAACCGGATTATCTCTATTCGCTATCTTCCAATGTACTTGTTTCCTTCAACGCTTTGTATATATAAGTTATCACAATTTCAATGAAAAGCATATATTTTGTAAACAAAAAGGCTAGGTCATTTTTATAGCCTAACCTTGGTTTGTAAATAGAAAAATGTTGATTAACTACGCTGTGATAGTGGTGTTTGAACTATAATCTTCCAATAGACCATCATCATCGTATTTGTAAAGCCCTACAATATTTGTTTCACCTGTTTCAATAACAGTGAAAGTTCTCATCTTTTCAGGAGTTTTTCCATTCTTATCGATCCAGGTTCCTGTGTTGATATAATATTCGCCATCCCCAAAGGAATCATAGATTGCATTATGCGTGTGACCAAAAACGACAATATCAACATTTTCTTCGGGATTATCAATGTATTGGATTCTAGCTTGATCAGAGAAATATTTAGAAGATATAGCCCCGGGCGCAGCTTCGATAAAACTATTTGGAACGTTAACATTATTGATTGTTTGGCGATCTACCCAGGTACGTTGAATGTTGCGATATAAAGTAGGAGCACTTATTGTCCCATCTTCTTCTTGCACAGGATAAAAATCGAGGAACGAATAAGAGTCATCAAAACCGGCGAAATGCATATCAAATACATCTTCCTCTAATGGTTCGTTTGGAGTAAGGTTCGCCGATAAAAGCTGAATAATTTGATAATATTTGAACGCTCCGTATTGGTCGGTATCGCTTTCATCAGGAACATCAGTTACTACTGGTAATTCCCTTTCGTTTTCTGGCTCACCTTCTAAAACCCAAGTTGCTCCATAGCGGGCATAGAAATAACCAGGAGGTAATATGCTCTCATCATTTCCGACTAGTTCGGCATTTGTTAATGTATCAGGTGCTGAAAATGGGTCATATCGATGGCCATGCTCAATAGCGATTTCATCATGCGCTCCTGTGTAGTAAACGCCAACACCGCGAGCATCAGAAACATGAACAATTCCAGGAATAGCTTCTTCAAGAACTGAAGCTTCGAGAAGCATGTCGTGATTTCCGATGACATAAACTAATTGAATTCCACTCTCTATAACATTATTAAATTCTTCGATTATATCTTGGTTATTGTCTACACAAGCTTGATAAAAAGCAGTTGAGTCAGTATAGCTTTCAAAATAAACAGGAAGGAACCATTCATCCAAAAAATCTCCGGCAATAACAAGTTCACTAACATCGGTAGTGACTTCTAATCTCTGAAGGAATTCGATTAAAACCGGAACATTGTCATTGATCTCGCTATAAGCATCGTTGATTCCGAGATGGATATCACTTATAACGACAATCTTATTGCGATTTTCTCCGACTTCCCATAAAGGTTTTAGCTCATCCTTTGCTCCACATCCCGCTAAAGCAGCCAGTGAGAGAGTTATTGAAGTACAAATTAGAAATGTTTTTGCCATCTTTCTACTCATCTTTTGTTCTTGCACGGAATCGGCTCGTTTCTTCATTTTATTGGCCTCCCAATATTTGTTTAACCGGTAAAAAATAAAGCGAAATATCATATCACTAAATTAGAAATTACCTGTTTTTAGGTTATATTAATAACGGTCATTGTGTCTACAAAATAGTATCTAATCGATTGAAGAAAGTCTAAAAATAAAAAGCGCTTTCGAGATAAAAAAGCGCTTCAAATTTTAATGGCGGAGAAGAAGGGATTTGAACCCATGCGAGACTTGCGCCCCCTAGCAGTTTTCGAAACTGCCCCCTTCAACCACTTGGGTACTTCTCCGGCTGCCGATTATTATAACATAAGATGCAAAAAAAGAAACGATGATGGTTTTCATTCAAATATTTATTTGATTTTTTTACAAAATATCGTAAAAATTTGATAGATAAAGTATAATGTGACCAATGGATGACCAAACACGAATTATCTTCATTTTTATCATCATAGGGGTTCTACTTTTAGCGACATTTTTTACTGTTTCTCTGATCATTTTCAATTCGATCAATAAAAAATACCGCCAAAGAATTCTCGATGAGAGCAATACGACTCGCATTTTCATCATCGATGTGAAAAAGAATATTGTCACTTATTTCAATCGCAGCGATATTCGCAATAAAAAAGTGATGGATTTAGCTGGATTTTATCAAAAGTTTCATCAAAACGATGTCGAAAAACTGAAAAACTGGATTTTCAACATTTGTCTGGATGTTAAATCAGCCACCCAATATCTCGAAGCTGATGTATTAGTAAACAGAGGAAAGTCTTCTTATTTTTCCTTATTGAAATTACTAAAGTATGATCCAAACATTGGACTGATTCATCTTGAGAGCATCCTTTTAAAATATATTACCCCTATTAACTCAACCATCAAGAAGAGACGTGGAGTAAACACAGGTGTTGTAAAAAGAAGCGTTATTAGTCAGATGGTCTCTCGAGAAAAATCAATTCGTGGTTATACTTATGCGATTCGTTTCTTCTATGTGCAAAAGAAAATCTTGTCAAACGACAAAATTGAAAGATACATGGTCATGACTTTAAAAAATGAAGTCTACCCCTATGCCAACGATATCAAATCACCTCGTCAAATCGTTGATACTGTCGATAATGAATTACTCTTGTTTGATTTACGAATTAGCAATCGTGAGGATGCGATGCATCTTGCCACATCAATTGAACACTCTTTGAAAAAGTGTATTGGAGTTAACGGATATGGTGGCTCGGTCAATTTCTCGATTGGAATTGTCGAAAATGCCCAGTTCTATCAAGACTTTGAAACGATTGTCAACAAGGCTCAAGAAGCCTGCATTTCCGCTCAGCAGAACAATCAAACTATTCTTATTTATCAAAAGACCGTTGGTCAGATGCTGGAATTAAACAAATATAGCGAACAAGTTGACAAGCTTTTGCGTGGCAACAGCATTCGCTATCTCTTCCGACCCATCGTCGATGTGACCAAAAACCGCACGCTTGGATATTTCCAATATGTCAAAGCCTATGACTCACCATTTACTACTTTCGCTGAGATGAGTAAATATGCCGCCAAAGTTGGAAAAAATCGTAAATTATTTGCAATGGTTGCAAAATATGTCATTCCCAAGTTCGAAAATGAAAAGCAATCTGATTTTTGGCGTCTATTCTTCCATGTCAGCATGGTCGATATCGATCACATGGTGGAAATCCTACCTCAGATTCCATCCGCCGAAAAAATTCACCTTGTTCTCGTTTTTGATGAACAAGAAATCAATGAGAACTCTTCTCAACTTGAGCTCCTCAATAGTTCGATGCAAAAGCTCCGCAATCTCAAATACGAACTAGCTCTCTCAATGAAAGACAAGAACTTATTACTTGACCCTTCTGTCTATTACAATTTCGATTATTTCGTCGCTGGAGCAGCAATGATTGGTGAAATTAGAAAAAACAATCGCATACGATTATCTATTCACACTTTAATCGAACAACTATTAAAATATAACAGGCCCATTATTGCCACTGACCTCGAAGGTTGGCAAGCCATTGAGCTTATTATAAAATCCGGTGTCACAGTCGTTTCTAGCGAGACGATTTCGCCGAGTAATGATATGCTACTGCCAGTAGAAAAAAAGAAGATGGAAAAACTTATCGCCATGGACGATAATTTCCGTTAAGGAGTATAAATTATGGCTAATCAACAAATTAAAAATGAATCAATTACCAGACAAG
Organism: Bacillota bacterium; assembly: GCA_023443485.1. Taxonomy (GTDB): domain Bacteria; phylum Bacillota_I; class Bacilli_A; order RFN20; family CAG-826; genus JAAYDH01. The sequence continues at coordinate 3,833 of JAEZUH010000052.1, forward strand.
AAGATGATTTCGCCCAGTGGTACACTGATGTGTGTCGTAAAGCAGAATTAATGGATTATAGTTCAGTCAAAGGTTTTATTATTTATCGACCCTATGGCTATGCGATTTGGGAACAAATCCAAACTTATTTAAACAAACGCTTTAAAGAAACCGGACATGAAAATGTTTATATGCCTCTTGTTATTCCTGAGTCACTATTACAAAAAGAAAAAGATCATGTTAAAGGTTTCGCTCCTGAGTGCTTGATTGCTACTCTCGGTGGTGGTCAACCCATCGATGATCGACTAATCATTCGCCCAACCAGTGAAACATTATTTTGTGAACACTATGCGAAGATTATTTCTTCCTATCGCGATTTGCCAAAGCTTTATAACCAATGGTGCTCTGTCGTTAGATGGGAAAAGACGACTCGACCTTTCTTGAGAGGTTCGGAATTCCTCTGGCAAGAAGGCCACACTATGCATGAAACCGAGCAAGAAGCTCGCACTGAAACCTTAAAAATGCTCGAGATCTACGATGATCTTGGACGTGATATCCTCTCTGTTCCTTTTATGAAAGGAAGAAAGACCGACAAAGAGAAGTTTGCCGGTGCTTTGGAAACTTATTCCATCGAAGCTCTCATGCCTGATGGCAAGGCCTTACAAAGTGGCACAACCCATTATTTTGGTCAAGATTTCGCTCGAGTCTTTAATGTTACTTTCCAAGGAAGAGATGGAAACGTTGGACATCCTCATCAAACTTCATGGGGTGTTTCCACTCGTTTATTGGGGGCAGTCATCATGGCGCATGGAGATGACAACGGTTTAGTGTTGCCTCCTCTCGTCGCTCCTATTCAAGTTGTTATTGTTCCTATCGCTCAACAAAAGTCAGGAGTTATTCCTGCTGCTCGAGAGATATATCAAAAATTTGTGGATGCCGGATTCCGTACCAAACTCGATGAATCTGATCACACACCTGGTTGGAAGTTCTCTGAATATGAAATGAAGGGAATTCCTCTTCGCGTTGAAGTCGGTCCACGAGACATTGAAAAAGGTGTTGTTGTCTTAGCCAAACGTAATGATGGTGTTAAAGTCGAAGTCAAGATGGATGAGATGATTGAATCTGCAAAAAGTTTAATGGATAAAATTCAAAAAGAAATGTATGAAAAGGCCTATCGTTACCTTCTCGATCACATCACTGAAGTTCACAGTATCGATGAATTAAAAGCTGCTTTAGAAAAAGGTGGTTATGCCAAGATGATGTGGTGCGGTGACGAAGAATGTGAAAACAAGGTCAAAGAATTGACCACAGCGACTGCGCGTTGCCTACCATTTAATCAAACCCCATTTGATGACACTTGCCCAATCTGTGGGAAGAAAGCCAAAAAAGTTGTGCTTTTTGCAAAAGCATATTAAAGTATTTAAAATTCGAATTCAGTTATGTTAACATAATTGG
>JAEZUH010000018.1 GCA_023443485.1 Bacillota bacterium
GTTGCAATCATCCAAACAATCATCAAAAGCAAGAGAGTAATCAAGACTTTTTTTCGGAAGTCACCTTTCTTTTGAAGAATATATTTTTGTTTCTCACTCGGAGAACCTTTATGAGTCAAATAATCAAGTGTCACACCATAAAACTGACAGAGATTGTATAAAGTCTCGATATCAGGGATTGTGTCGCCTTTTTCCCACTTTGAGACTGCTTTATCGGAATAATTAAACTTTTCCGCTAATTCTAGCTGAGTAAGTTTAGCTTCTTTTCTTAATGACGCCAGGTTTTCACCGATAATTTCGCGGATATTTTCCATGGCTCTAAAGATACAACAAATAACATTTCTTGACAACTCAATGAATTTTTTTGCCATCAAAAAAGCAAAGAGTGTTTCTTAATTCTGTTTTTTTAACTAAAATAATGAGGAAATGAAAAGAGACATCACTAGAAAGATAATTATCTTCTCTTCAATTGGCTTTATTGTTTTGGTTACCGGAGGAATTGGGGGTTATTTAATTTATGATAATCTCCATAATGTTCCTCCTACCTATGAAGATTTTGTTCCCGAAGATTATTTAGATGACAATTCTACCTTGTTTTCTGATTTCGAAACCTTTCGCTTAGAATCTCCGAGCTTAGTTGATTATCAAGAAAGGTACAATCCTTATCAACTTTTTAATCTAGCAATATATCAGAGCAAAAAGAATGATCACATCAAATTTGAAGCCCGTGGTTTGGTTAACACGGGAGGATTAAAACAAAGTATTCTCGCTTATCAATTAAAAAACAGAGATGAATACTTCTATGAGACCATATCAAAAGGCCTTATTAGTGTCGCTAAAAGATTCTATCAAAGCGAGGCTGTCACTTGGTATCGAGGAAAATATAATCAGAATAAAGAAATGGTGTGGAATCCCGACACCGAAACAACTCTTTCCATTGAAGAGTTTAATGAAGAGTGGGGATATGATTTGTCTGTCTTTTCACCCTATATTGTTTCAAGCTTCACTTGTCTTGATTCCTCTACTAGTATAATTGAAGATGATCACCTTCAAATATCCCTTGATTTAGACCCATTTTTCAGTGTTCTTTACTATGTTAAACAAATGATAAAAATGGGTGGGCTCGAGGAAGCTCCTATCTTTAAAAACGTTAATATAAAAATTAATTTCGATGAGAATTTTATCATCTCTTCGACCGAAATATTTGAACAATACAAGGTAAAGAAGTTCGGATGGTTCGATGCGACTGGCACATTATCCGGGAATTTCACCTTTGGAATTCCCGAAGAATTTCCCTCCCTAGAAACTGAGATTATTTACCCATAAGAAGTTATAAGAAAAGCCGCGAATTGCGGCTTTGTTTTTAGACTTTTTCGATTTCAGAGAATTCAACTTCGAGTTTAGTCGTTCTTCCAAAGAAGACAGTTTCGAGTTCAACAGCTCCAGTCTCACGATTAATGGAAACAATATTACCTTCTGTTCCTTCAAGAGCGCCATGAATAACTTTGACCAAGTCTCCGATGCTATAACGATCATACATCTGTTCATCAATCATGCCCATTCTCTTCAAGACGGGTTCAACTTGTTCTCTTGGAACAGGAAATGGTTTAGTTCCTTTACCAGATGATCCAACGAAGCCAGTAACTCCAGGAGTATTACGAACGACATACCAAGCGTAGTCAGTCATAATCATTTCAACGAAGACATAACCTGGATATAGGTTTTTCATTCTTGTTTTGCCGGTTGGAAGACCATCTTTCATGACGGGCACTTCGTGTTCAGCCACAATGATTCGGAAAATGAGTTCTTGTAGACCCATTGATTCGACACGCCGTGTAAGATTATCAGCTACTTTTCTTTCATGGGTAGAATAAGTATTGACGACATACCAGGCCTTTTCGCCTAGTTTACTTTGTTTATTTTCGCTATCGCTGACATCAGTCGTCGTATCAGTAAAAGCTTTAATTTCATCTGACATATGCCCCTGTGCCTCCCATTGATTTAAAAGCATCACCTAAAATATCGATGAGCCTTGACCCAGCTGCATCCTCGGCCAAAAGAATGAGAGCGGCAAAGACTGCTATCACAACTGTCACAATAATGGCAGGGATTAATTCATCTCGCTTTGGCCATCTAACGCGTTTACCTTCTTTGACAACGCCTTTTGCATAAGATTTCATTCCCATAAAGGAACCTCCTATTTACTAATTTTGTGGATGGTGTGTTTTCCACAATGTGGGCAATACTTTCTGATTTCAAGAGTTTTAAATCCCTCTTTTTTCATCATCAGGGTATAGTTGCGAGATAAACAATCTTCACAAATCAAAAGCACTTTTTCTCTCATCTATCTACCCTATCTTAAGTTTGCTTTAATAATGTAGCACATACAATTGTTATTGTAAAATAAAATATCAATGATGGATAAACTTACTGAATAATTTGTTTGTCCTTGAGATAGTAGAAGACCATGATGAATGTCATTCCAACGACGGCGATGATGATAACAAAAGAGATCATCGTACTTGAAGATACTTCTCTACTTTCGGAATTTGAGGTACCTGGTTGATTGAAAAAAGTTCTTAATGTTGAGATTGAGTCGCTTATTTTGCTTCCCGCTAAATCGACATAGTCACCAACTACTTGTCGATCAGTTTCAGAAAGAGTTTCATATAACTCAATTATTCGCTCATAAAGCACACGATCAATATCGCACACATTGCTGTTCGCTTGTGGGCGAACATCACGATTCCACATGCGAATAAAACCTTCATCACAAGCGTCTGTATTTACCGTATATGAGGTTAAGTAATTTAGATCGTTCCACTGTGTTTCACTGCCAGTGTAATTGATGGTGTCAAAGTTGGGGTGATCTTGAGGAGTGGTAAAAAGGGGGGAGGGAATTATAGTAACAGCATAAGAAATCATTATGGACTCAAGGTTCAACGCATTATCCAAAGCTTCAGAATCAATCTCATCAACATAAAATTCTTCGTTAAAGTAGATTCGAACTTCCGAAACATCAGAATCAGTTAGGCCAATAAGTTTGTAATGGCCATTTTCTTTGCTTTCCAAAATCAAATTACCATTCTCAATTGGTAAAGGTCTCACAGGTAAATGTGGGTTATTAATAAATACCCCGCTAGCAACCATTAAAGCAAGTAAAATTTGTTTAATCACGAAACTGGTCCACCAAAAATAAAGATAATAATCAAACAGATAATAATCAAAAGAACGATGACCCCAGCAATAATTATCGAAAACCAAGGAATTGAAAAATGTTCCTTTTCTTCTTCAAGAGGCAAATCTTCAGTCGAAATGACTTCCGTTTCGCTTGCGACATTTTTATTCTCGTCAATTTCTAAACCAATTGGTTTGTCGATTTCTTTTTTCTTTTTCATATTATTAATTATATATTATTTAGTCTTCACTTTTCTTTAGAAAATGTTTGGACATTACTTTAACCAATATAGTGATGGCAATAGTGTTCAAAGGAATATTCACGAACATAATAATTAGTTGACTAAACAATATGACCCAAAATGTTTCGAAGCCAAAGGCAATGGCTTTCATCAGCGAACCGAAAATAACCATTACGACAAGTTCAACGATGATTAAGGCGAAAGAAGTTTGTGCTGGATATAAAGGCAAATCCTCATTACTCGCTCTAACTTTGCGGTTGTACCAAATAATAAAAACTAAAAGGCAAACAAACAGCAAAAGCATGATGCTTGGGATTAAAATACGCATGAGTAGAGTGATGCTATATGCATTACTAAAAAGGGTAAGCGTATCATTAGCAAAAAGAACCACTGATACAATGGTAAGACTAATGATCATAAATGCGATTATAAAAGAGAGAGATATTTTATTACTACGAACTTTTTTGAAAAGCGAGAATACAAAATATGGCAATAAGCCTAAAACAGCATAGATCAATGTAATTGTTGGAAAGAAACCAAAACCGCTCGCATCAAATAAGGCATAACCGATAATGTCAGAAGCCGCTCCCACTAGCAAACCATACCATGGTCCAAGCAAGATTGATGAAAAAATAATGATAGCGGGACCACCAGGAGAAATGCGCACAAACGGAATAATGGGAATATAATTAATCGCCAAAACTTTTTGCAAGATAACAGCGATAGCAATAAATAAACCCGCTAAGGCTATCTTTGAGATTTGGTCGAGGTTATTTCGGGGGAAAAAAGATTTCATAGTAGACCTCCTTTTTTAAAGAAGTCTCTCATATATCCAGCAAAGGCAAGAGACCCTGCAATAAGAATAACATCTTCTGGATACTTCTCTATGAGAGTAAGCACTAATTCTTGAGGGTCTTCATAAAATTCATATTCATCAGCAAAGAGGAAATAATCATCTCTAGTGCGAGCTCTTGGGTGATCAAAAGTTGTGAGAATAACCTCGCCAACTTGACCAATGTAGTTCAGCATTAAAGGAAAATTTTTATCTTTAAAACAAGCAAAAACGACGTGAATAGGTCTTGATTTGCTGACTTTTTCAATAGAAATCATGAGATTTTCCATCGCTTCAGGATTGTGAGCTCCATCGACAATAACTAATGGATTATTGTGAACAACTTCCATTCTTGCTGGAATAACCATCTTGTATAAGCCATTAACTAAAGCTTCTTCACTTATCGGATAAATTTCTTTTAAAATCTGAGTCGCCTCAATTGCTAAACAAGCATCGTAAACGCTATATTGGCCGATTGATTGAATCTTTAGATTTCGAAAAGTGAGATAGTCAAAAGAGTATCCTGTCTCTGAATACAAGACATTGTTTGGAATCGAAACACTATAAACTTTGCTTTGTTTGTAATGAGCTTCACGAGAAATAACCGATAAAACATCTTCGCTTACATCGCCAACTAAAACAGGAATTTCTTCTTTGATAATGCCAGCTTTATGTTCGGCTATTTCGGTGATGGAACGTCCGAGATAATCGGTGTGCTCCATACTTACGGAGGTAATAATGGAAAGCACTGGAATAAAGATATTCGTTGCATCAATTAATCCTCCCATACCACATTCAATAATTGCGATATCGCATTGGCAATTAGTGAAGTGAGTTAAGGCCATAAGAGTTAATATCTCGAAAGATGACAATTCGTATTGGATAATGCTGCGTTTATATATCTGGAGGATATCCTCGATTTCTTTATCGCTAATCAATTCATCTCCAACGCTGATCATCTCATTTATTTGATTTAGGCCAGGAGACATGAACAGCCCAACTTTATAACCAGCCTCCTCATAAATGGAGGCGAGGTAAGAAGCAGTTGAACCCTTCCCGTTTGTGCCAGCGATATGAATCGAAGGAATCAGGTATTCAAAAGAAATTTCGCGGAGAAAACGATCAAAGTTATCACGTTGATAGTCTCCGGAAGAACGAACAGGAATAATTAAGTCTATGTTTTTCATGATTTATTCTCGTTCAAGATCTCGTTCAAGATCTCTTTTCTTAATGGTTTCTCTTTTATCGTAGAGTTTCTTTCCCTTAGCGAGAGCGATTTCAACCTTGGCTTTGCCATTTCTCAAATAGACTCGGGTGGGAACAATCGTGAATCCACCTTTTTTTATTTGGTTAGTGAACCAAGTGACTTCTTTTTTGTGAAGTAAAAGCTTTCTTGTCCTCAATGGATCGTGATTAAAAATGTTACCTTGTTCGTAAGGATTGATGTGCATGTTGACGATTTCCATTTCGCCTTGTCGTATCAAAACATAAGCATCGCCAATGGAGCAAGAATTCGCGCGTAGAGATTTAATTTCAGTCCCAACCAGAACGATTCCACATTCGGTAAAATCACTTAAAAAATAGTTGAAATGAGCTTTCTTGTTCGAAGCAATAATTTTGATGTTTTCTATCTTCTTGGCCATACTAAATTTTGTCCTTCACAACCGCTCTTCGCCAATTAAAGAGGCCTTCGTCATTGAATTCTTTTGCCATTTCAGTTCGATCTTTGAAAGGAATGAAAGTGAAAATAAGGTAGAAAATCAATAGATTCATTCCCATAACTGTCAATAAAGTAAGGGCGTCAAAAGGAATAAAGGCGTTGATAATAATTGTAATGGTTCCACCAAGAACAGCAGTAAAGGGAACTGCAAGTCCGGGAGTAACAACAATTGCATGCACGGTTTCAAATAGCCACGCTTTAAATCTTCCATGGAAAATAAAGCGGAAGAGAGTGGTCAAAATTAAGCCAATGGCAAGGTAACAAAGAATCGAGAGAATAATCGTGTTGGAAATGCTTAAGTTCAAATAAGTGTAAAATGCATAACCTGCGCCACCGCTTAGGCCAAACAATAAGGTTCCATAAATAACAGATCGAACAACAAATCTTGCATTCGTGCTATGCCGAAAAATCAAGGCAACAAGATAAGGCAAGAAGAGCAAGTTAACAGTCAAAAAGAAAAGGCTCCAGAGAATAATATTTCTAAATAGAGTGTTTTCATATGGAAGATTAGTTAAAAATGATGTCGCTAAAGTTAACATCAAAGAGATTATTACTAAAGTAATAACTCGAATGATGCTCGCAGAACTTACGTTATTTTGCCACACATCATTGTGAGTGGCTTGCTTAACAAGTTGCGGTTTTCTCATATGTTGCCAAACCGCGATGGGTGGCAAATAGAAAAGGAGCATGATAATCGCTCCTGATGTAGAAACATCAAAGAAGCGTGTTGATTCCACGAGATTATGGGTGAGGATGCAAAGGTAAAACATCAAATACGTGAGAGCAAAACGAAATTGTTTTCTGATAAATAATCGAATGATGGAATAAAAGCCAAAGCCGATTCCAACAGCATAGAAACTTAATCCAACAATGCCACTCATCAAGAAAACTTCAATATACCCAGAATGACATGTTCTAACAGCGCGTTCAAAAATCGTGGAATAGGTCAATATCAATTTTGAGCTAGCCCCATAACCATATCCAAAAATTAGTCTAAGCGGCTCTCTTTTAAGCAAATCCATCGCCCAAGACCATATTTCGGTTCGATTGCTGAATGTTCCAAAATCGTTTCTAAAAACAAATCTTTTCAAAAAATCTTTAAAGGCAATCATGAGTGGC
>JAEZUH010000042.1 GCA_023443485.1 Bacillota bacterium
CGTTTATTATAATAGCAAGAAAGAGTTTACTTTGTAAAGCAAAAAAGCGATTGCCATTTTTTCTTTTTATCTTCTTTATTCCTCTATATATGCACACATGAAGCGAATAAAGAAAAAAAGGAATCAACGATTCCTTTTATTGATTGAAATTATATTGATTATTTCAAGAAAGCACGATAAGCAAGGTAAGCTTCATAGAGGTCAACTTTGCTGATGACTTCCATCGGCGCGTGCATGTTGAGTACGGCGATGCCAGCATCGATAACATTCATGTTGTAGTTTCCTAAAATGTAGGCGATAGTTCCTCCACCGCCTTGATCGACTTTTCCAAGTTCGGCCGTTTGCCAGGCCACATTCGCTTCATCCATGATTTTACGCACTTCAGCGTAATATTCTGGGTTAGCATCGTTAGAACCGCTTTTGCCTCGGGAACCAGTGTATTTGTTAAAGACAATACCTTCACCAAAGTAAGCGCAGTTACGTGGATCGTTAACTGAGGAATATAAAGGATCATAGGCCGCCGAGACATCGCTGGATAGCATCTTGCTATTTTGTAAAGCCATTCTCGCTGACCAAATAGGATTCTTATCTTTCAATAAATCAGCTAATTGACCAATGGCATTTTCGAAGAACAAAGATTGTGCGCCAGTCGCACCAACTGAGCCTATTTCTTCTTTGTCTACTAAGATGCAGCAAGAAGTATATGCTCCTGCTTCACTATCTAATAAAGCCAATAACGAGGTGTATGCACAGCTACGATCATCATGTCCGTATCCGGCGATCATGCTCTTGTCTAAGCCATAGTCGCGAGCTTTTCCAGCGGGAACAACTTCGATTTCAGCAGAGATAAAATCTTCTTCTTCAATTTGATATTTTTCTTTTAATAAACGTAGGACGTTAGCTTTGACCGGCTCTTTTTCTTTTTCATCAACAGGAATACTTCCTAAGGAGATATCAAGATCTTCGCCTTCTATGGCTTTTCCTAATGGTTTTGCTTGTTGATCAGCCGAGAGGTGAATCAATAAATCAGTAATACCAACAACTGGTTCATCTTCTGCTTCGCCAATGTTAACTTCAACGACCGTCCCATCTTTTTTGCAGATGACACCGTGTAAGGCGAGTGGGACTGTGACCCACTGATATTTCTTTACTCCACCATAATAGTGAGTGTCTCCGAGAGCAAATCCTTTGCTTTCATAAACTGGGTTCTCTTTTAAGTCAAGGCGAGGAGAATCGATGTGAGCTCCAAGAATTCGTAATCCTTCACTCAAAGGTTTCTCACCGATGATAAAAGCAGCCACATTCTTGTTTTTGTTAACAAAATAAATCTTGTCGCCCTTTTTTGCGTTCTTAATTTTATCAGCGGAAACAAAGCCTTTTTTCTCTAAGAGTTTAATAGCGAAACGAGTGACTAATCTCTCAGTCTTGCATTCGCTAAGGAAACGTTTGTAATCTTCGGCAAAATCAAAGACAACACTTTGATTGTCAGTGTATTTTTTCCAAGCATTTTTTCTATACATAATTAAGCCTCCGTATTTTTAAATAATATTCTACTCTAATATAAATTAAATTGATAGTGAGGTGCCACAAAAAAAGAAGGAGACAAAGCTCCTTCTAATTTAATTAAGCAATTACTTAGCGGGAAGAATTTTCTTTACGAACGCTAACTTCGACACGAACATCACGGCTGCCATATTTTTGGTTGTTGATGCCACTTAGAACGTCGTCAGTCTTTTCTTTGCCGACTTCGAAGAACGAGAAACGATCTTTGATGTAAACATCGCGGAAGTCGCCTTCACTGATTTCGGAAGCGTGCTTGGAAACAAACTTGATTAATTCATCACGGGTTAAGCCATCGACTGAACCGATGTTGATGAAAAATCTTTGATTGTTTGGATTGCTTCTGTAGCTACGTCCGCCTTCTGGACGTGGACCACGTGGAGCAGCGGAGCTGCGTCTCATCTTGAAGAAAACCGCGCATAAATCTTCATCACTAGCGGTAACTCCTTCTTCGGCTAATTCAGCCTTGACTTTGCCTAAGACTTCTTTTTCATGTGATAAGTCTTCAGCTAAAATCTCTTTGATTGTGTCTTTTAATGAACTCATTTGTAATACCTCTTTCTTTGGATAAATGGTTGTCCCGGCTATAATCTATTATCTTTTTAAATTTTTTCATGAATCATACCGATGGATTGGTGTTAGACAAACACCGCTACTCACTTACGACTGATGAGTAGTTTGTCGAGATTTTTTCTAAATAATAAAAATCATCTCACAATTCAATACATTATCACATTCATAGAATAAAAACTATTTATATTTAAAAATTAAAAATTTCTTATTTAACGAGTTTTGCCAGTCCGCTAAGAGATGTCTCACGATATCCCTCCTTCAAGTCAAGGCCGGTGGAATACATCGTCGCTAGAGATTGATCAAAACTGACCTTAGCTTCAGTAGCAGGAATGATTTTTGCCAGTGTCGAAGCATTGATTGCCTTTAAGGCAAATATGGCACATCTTTCGATACAAGGGATTTGCACATATCCATCGATTGGATCGCAAGTTAAACCAAGGGAATGCTCCATGGCAATCTCGGCTGCTTGAGCGACATTATCGATTCCGATATCTTGTACATCAGCTAGCATGGCAGCCGCCATCGCACAAGCTACTCCAATTTCAGCTTGGCAACCACATTCAGCCCCAGAAATTGAGGCATTCGTTTTTGCGATAATTCCAATTAAACCAGCGACTAGAAGACCGCGAACAATTTGTAGACGCGAATAATTTTTCATTTTCAAATAGGTAATGGCCCCAGGAATGACACC
>JAEZUH010000051.1 GCA_023443485.1 Bacillota bacterium
AAATTCCGTGAAATCGCTGATGAAGTCGGATCCTTTTTCCTCGTTGACATGGCCCATATCGCTGGTCTTGTCGCCGGTGGCGTTCACATGAATCCATGTCCATATGCCGATGTCGTAACCTCCACTACTCATAAAACCCTCCGTGGACCAAGGGGTGGCTTAATACTCACCAATAGCGAAGAGTTAATTAAGAGAATTAATTCTGCTATTTTCCCTTTCTATCAAGGTGGGCCATTAGAGCACATCATTGCCGCCAAGGCCATCTGCTTTAAAGAAGCAAATACTGATTTATTTAAGAAATATGCCCAAGAAATAGTCAATAACACCAAAGCTTGCCAAGAAGAATTCAAACGTTTAGGAGCCATTGTTAGTGGAACAGATAACCATCTCTTCCTGCTTAATGTCTTAGATACATATGGCATTAATGGGCTAGATGCTCAAAAAAAGCTTGAAGCAATTAATGTCACCACCAATAAAAATATGATTCCTAACGATACCTTAAAACCAAATAAAACCAGTGGATTAAGAATCGGTTTTGCCGCGACAACAACTCGTGGATGTACCAAAGAAAATGCTCAAGAAATTGCTCATCTCATTCACGAATTCCTCTCCGATCGAATCGATGAATCTCAAGCTAAAGAAAGAGTGGCTAAGATCATCAAAAATTGGAAATTGATTGAGAATATCTAAAAAGAAAAGGCGATATTAATTATCGCCTTATTTTTTATAATATAATTGACCAGATTAGAAGGAAACAAGAAGCAACATCTTGAATTTTTCTTGTCCATAGACAGCGTGAGGGACATCTTTTGGCATAATGATGGTCTCGCCTTCTTTAAGAACATGGACTTTCCCTCCGATGGTGAATCGTCCCACTCCATCAAGAACGGTGACCATCGCATCACCTCCTGAAGCATGAGAAGATATTTCCTCTCCTTTATCAAAAGAAAAAATCGTAACACTGACTTTTTCGTTTTGCACTAGTGTTTTGCTGATGACTTGTCCCATTTGATACTCGACTTGCTCTTTAAGGACAATCTTTTCGTCTTTATTGATGTTTTTGAACATATTAATACCTCACTTTCTTTATTGTATTATTCATTCGTTTTTTTACCAAACGATACGCATAAAATAAATGAGGTGGAGACTAACTGTTCTTCTTTTTTAGTTTAGGAATCATGAACAAGCGAGGAGTGACTCTTTTATATTCGAGATAGTCACTTCTTCGCGAAATCTGTCGTTTTTCCATTAATGGAATAGAGATAAATTCAAATAGCAAAAGAATCAAAAGGAAACCATATCCAAGGTACCAAAGTGAAAAGTAGCTCAATAGGAGAGAAAGAAAAGCGCCAATCCAGACGAGATTTTCTCCTAGATAATTTGGGTGCCTAGAATATTTCCATAAGCCATTACGGCAAACCTTTTTCTCTTTCGTGGTCTTTAAGAAGGAATGCATTTGATGATCAGCAAATAATTCGAGGAGGATGCCTAAAAGAATTATGCCCGCTCCGAATAGACCTAAGGGCTTTGCTCCATTGACTATTAAATAAAGAAGAGGCACAGTTCCCCCGTAGACTAGAACAGTGGGAATCATTTGTAAACCGGTGAAATTGATGATGTGAAAGAGGATTGGAGAGGAATTTTCACGATAATGTCGGTATCTCCAGTCTTCCCAAAGAAGATTATCAAAGGTAATAATCCAATTTATCGACAATCTCCAGCTCCAAAGAGAGAAAATGATATAAATTATCCAAGTATAGATATTCGCGCTTGGGAAGCGGATTAAAAAGAATGTGGCAATAATCCAAGGGGTCAGTGACCAATATGGATCATAAACACTGGTGTTTTTCAAAATCAATGAGCTAATCCAGATGAGAATTGTCGCGACAACATCAGCAAAGAAAAATTGAACAAAGATATTGTTTTGAATCCAAAGGGAAGAAAAATAGCCACCAATATAGGCAAAAAGATAGATGAATAGGATGGTTAATAGCGATAACACTTTTGACTTTTTAATCATAAGAAACATTTTCTAAATGTCGTGAATATTATAAAAACGACAAGAGCAATTAGCAATAAAGAAAACAGCCTCTAAGTTAGAAGCTGTTTAATGCGTGAAAAGTTTTTATTTCTTCCTTTTAATTGGAATCCAGATTGCGGAGTGATAATTAGCTTCAGTATTGTCATCTTTAACCACATCATACCATTCAATATTGGCGTTACCATCGAGTTCAAATTCGGGGTTATTAGGGAGCCATTCCTTAAAAATCCTCGTGTTTAAGTTTTGTAATGATTCTGGAATAGGTCCGACACAATTGAAGATAGCCCATTCTCCATAGGGGAATTCATATACGACCATTCCTTCTGGCACTTCTCCTCCTAAGTATCTTCCAGCGATGAGATAACGAAACTTGCCGTTTCCAATATCGTCGATGCAGACACCATATTCACCTATTGAGTTGTCAACGATCGCTTGTTCATAAGCATTGTTTGGCTTTTTGCCTGCGCATATATTCGCAAATTTTTTTGTGAATACTTCATCCCAAAACTTGGGAATCTTTTCATAAGCTTCTTCAAAGGTAAATTCCTTTTGGAATCCGATAACTTTTAAAGAGAGCATCTTGGTGATTTTATAGTCCATTTTATTTCCTCCTTTGATGACTAAGTCGATTATTAAGGGATCAAATTGATGATGTTGGAGTTTTTTCTCGCGCATCTTGCTAGGCGATACACCGTGAAAACGGATGAATGCCTTGGTAAAACTCTCAGGTGTTTCGTAGCCATATTTATAAGCGATTTCAATGATATTGTTCTTGGAGTTTTTCACTTCTTCAGCAGCCAAAGAGAGACGTCTTGACTTAATGTATTCGCTAATTGAATAACTTGTGGCAATCGCAAAACCTTTTTGCAAATAAAAACTTGATACTCCTACATGTCTTGATATCTCATCAATTTCTAGAACATTAGTGAGATTATTTTCGATGTAATTAAGAGTGTTTCTAATTACAAGAATCCATTCCATATTTTCCCCTTTCGACTACTATATCAAAGCAGAATCAATATTATTAATCTTGTCAAAATTTGTCTTAATTTGTCCCTTTATCATCTTGTGAACCCCATTGACCGGGAAATACTTTCTTTTCCAAAGGAGGGAATAATTCATTGAACTTCTCAACTTCCTCGCTTGGCAAATCCTCATAACATTTTGATTCGTAAAATTTTCCTTTTATGCCATTAAATGCATTTGGCACCAATTCATAGCACATGAAAGCAGAAAAGTTTTGACCATCAGGTGTCGTAATTCCATATTCTTCGCAAGTCCTAAATCCGAGCTTGGGATAATAATTTGGTTCTCCAAAAATGATGATGCGGGAAAAGCCTAAATTCCGAGCTTTTTCAAAAGATTGCTTAAGCAATTCTTTGCCGATACCTCTTTTTTGATACTTTGGATCAACACAGAGAGGCCCAAAAGTAATGCAGGGGTATTTTTCTTTCTCGCTTTCGATATAGGAGGTGGTATACATGATTAAGCCCACCACTTTTCCCTCATTAACAGCGAGCAGCGTTAGCTCTTTAATGTAATCGGGATGGTCTCTTAATTTATGGATCAAATAGTGTTCACTACATCCGGGAACATAGAGATTCCAAAAAGCTTTCTGGGTCATGTGTTCAGATTGGTAGTAATCTTCTTTAGTTTCTGGGCGATAGATAATGTTAATTTTGTTCATATTATTCCTTTTGATTGAGGCTGAACAAATCTAATTGTTCAAATGGTTCAGGATATTTCCTCATGTACGAAAATACTTCACTTATATCAATCATAATGTTGTTTTCGCGGCATCTATTGATAATTATCTGCTTCAAAGCCTCATGGTTTGGAGAATTAATTTGATAGGAAGTTCCAAATTGTTTGATGTATTTTTCTTTTAATCCTGGAAAATCTTTATCGAGACATTCGTAGAAATATTCCCGATTACCTTTTCTTAGTGTTAGACCAATTCCAAAGAAGATGATTCCTTTTACTCCTACTTCAATGCAAGCATCCATTAAATTAGTAATGTTATCAAAAGTATCATTAATAAAAGGGAGGAAGGGGCAGAGCCACACCACAGTGGGTATCCCTAATTCTTGACACTTTTTTAATATTTCAATTCTTTTGGAGGTTGAACAAACATTTGGTTCAATCTTTTTGCAAAGCTCATCATCAAAGGTAGTTAAAGTGACTTGAACGACCGTTTTGCTATCCTTATTTATCTTATCTAGTAAATCTAAATCTCGGAGGATTAAATCACTTTTGGTGAGAATTCCTATACCGCAATGATGTTTTAAAATAATTTCTAAACATTGCCTCGTATATTGAATTTCTTTTTCGACATGATTGTATGGATCGGTCATTGAGCCTGTGCCAATCATACATGGTTTCCTTTTATTGGCTAGCTCGATATCGAGAAGTTTCGGAGCGTCTTCTTTAATTTCAATGTCAGTAAACTCATGGTTGATTTGGTAGCACTCGCTTCGCGAATCACAATAAATACAGCCATGCGTGCAACCTCGATAAATATTCATTCCATTTTGAGGCGAAAGAATATTTCTGTACTTTTTATAGAACATTAGACGAGTTTCTTGAGATTTTCTAAGGCTTCCTGACTGTTGTTCGTGACCATCTTTAAAAGATCACACTTTCCCATTTCATTACAAGAGGCACATGTCGGATGATTCTTCTTTGAAGCGCATTGTTTAATTGGGCAAAGTTTGTCGCAGAAAACGGTCTTTGCTCCATCGAGATTACAGCCTTCACAGTTAATCATCTCAGGAGTAATTTCAACCCCATTGCCGACTGACCATTTCTTGGCCACTTCTTCTCTCAATTCATCATCATTATTTATCGTGGCAATTCTAGCTTCACATTTTTCGCAGTCTAAACCGCATTTAGCAATTAATTTGTTCATGTAATTCCCCTTTTTGTTTCCGATAATTAATACTATTAAGAACACATTTCTTAACAAAGAGATTATAACAAAAAAATAGTGCAAGACGCACTATTTCTTAAGGATTTCTTTTAATTGGATTTTGCTTTTGGAGAGATCAGAACTCAATAGAGGAATCAATTCTTTTATCTCTTCAATGTCTTTGTCCCACCACTTGAGTTGGAGCAATAGACTGATTGTTTCTTCATCGAATCGAAATTTCTTAATCTGAATGGGATTACCGACCGCCAGTGCGTAAGGAGGAATATTTTTCCCGACCACCGCGTTAGCTCCGATAATCGCACCATCACCAATATGAATACCGGGAAGGATCGTGACATTTTGTCCAATCCAAACATCGTTGCCGATTATGGTGTCACCACGATTTGTTCTCGCATCGAACGGACGGGACAATCCTTTAAATTCATCAATGAGTTCAAAAGGATAAGCGGTTAGACAATCCATCATGTGGTTGGCTCCATTCATAATGAATTCCACCCCTTTTGCTATGCAACAAAACTTTCCAATAACTAATTTATCCCCCATAAATGGGTAAAAATGGGTGACATGCTTCTCAAATGATTCGGGTCCTTCTTTATTGTCATCATAATAGGAATAATCACCCACGATAATATTTGGGTTGGTCACGACACTTTTGATGTAGCAAAAACTCTTGAACTTAGAGTTTGGATAGATTGGTTTAATATCTTTTTCCATAAATTAATTTTAACACTTTATGATAAAAAAGATAATTGGTATCAATACTAATCGAGCAAATCCATTCGATATAAAAGAATGTCTTTGTTCAACTCGAATAGTTTATTTTTCGACTTCGACTCACTGACCGATAGAATGCCGTAACTCGTAAGGGTATTTAACAATTTAAAAGCTCCTTGCTTTGTCATGTCAGTTTTAATCCACTTAACAAAATCTGAATAAATAAATTTTCCTTTGGCGGAAATGATGATTTTTTTAATGTAAGCCTTCTCAATTTCTGTTAAAACGATGTCTTTGTTTTTCAAGTTCGAATCGATTTCTTCTAGATTAAGGTAGCAATTGTAATAACTGATTGTAATTTTCAAAATGTAAATTAAAAAATAGGTAAGGTCGTTATCTTCATCGCGGGTATTGCGGATAGCGGAGTAATATTTCTCTTTAGTTTGGTCAATGGCTTCTGAAGCGATGGGAGCTGTAAAACTGTGCTCCAAGTTAAGCAACCAAAATGAAACCATTCGCGCAGTTCGACCATTGTAGTCAAAATAAGGGTGAATATACATGATGTAATAATGAACGATATGGGGCAACAGAAATTTTTCCATAATGTTTTTGCTAGAAAGTGTCTCATTAACATAGGAAAATAAACTATCCATACACTCTTCGATTTTTTCATGAGGACAGCCACTATACCTATCAACTTCCACCTCATCATATCGATAGTATTCACCTGGTTTTAATTGATAATCTGGTTCTAGACAACCTTCGCTAAGAAGATGATATAGATGAAATAGATTTTCTTTATTGAATTCAGGAGTTGACATTATGAAATCTAGTCCTCTAGCCATGTTTTGAATAATGACATCATTAGTTTCAGTTGGTTTTCTTTTTCCATTGATTAATTCACTTATTCGTTTTCGGCTGGTGCTAACTGCTTCAATTGAAAGTGTTCCATTAATTTCTGAATATATTCGTGACTTTATAATATCTGGCATATTTCGGATGACCATCGAACTTTTAGTTTTTTTAACATCAGTCAAAAATGTATTTGTGTACGTTAAAACTAAGGAACGGAAATCCGCACATTTTGAGCAGTAAAACAAAGGGTGGCCATTGAAAGATTTCAATTTAATCTCACTGAAGAACGAGTCTTTTTCTTTTAGATTTTTACTTTTTGCTATTTTCAGTTGATTATGTTCATAAGCACTCAAATTAAAAGGAAGCCTATTGCTGTACATTATTGTATGTGAATCGACATATTCAGTTGTTAAAATGTATTTTAAAACTTCATTTATTTTGTTCATTTATAATTCTTCCGTAAACCGTTTTGTAAACTAATTATAACGATATGTCAGAAGAGTGTAAACTAATTTGTAAACTTTTTGGCAGATTTACTATAAAGATTTTTTAATAGCTAACACGCCTTTATCTCTCAATAATGAAAAGTTGATTTTTATCATTATAGGTAAATCCAGCAGAAAGGAGAGTATTTCTTGAAGCGGCGTTGCTCTCGTGTGGTTGAACAATAATTCTTTTAGCGTCAGTTTCTTTAAAAACTTTGGAACACAAAGTACGGATTGTTTCTTTTCCATATCCCTTTCCAAGATATGATTCTTCACCAATTAAATAGTCAATACTGTAGGTGCCTTCTATTGGAAGTGAACCATGCCAAGTTTCCCATCCCTTTTCATATGGGTAGTATTGACAGAAGCTAATATCTTCTCCATCAACCTGAATAATAAAGTGTTTTATAAAGGAAAATTTTTCATGACGAAGTGCAATCTCATTGAGCCACTCGTTTGGTTCTTCATACCACTTTAAAATATATGGTTTTGGTAACCAATGTTTCATTAGACTCACATATGAATCACAAAATGTTCTCAATACGATTTGATTTTTCATTTCAATAATTATTTTCTTGTAGAAAATATTTTTGCCAAAAACAATATGTACCGAAATTAACTATCAAGATAGAAAACAATATCAGCTTTCCCTTCTTGAGAGGTACCTTGATAAGCTTTGTTATCAAATCCTCCAATTTTGAATCCTTGATGAATATAAAATAAGCAAGCCGATAAATTATTGTCTTGGCCAATAGTATATATGCCTTTCATATTTTCACTTTTTGCTCTTTCTAAGCAAGTTTTAATAAGCATAGTTCCAACACCTTGACGACGATATTTAACATCAATTTTTAAATCATCCAAATATAAATATTTGAATATTCCCTTTCGAAGAACAGCAACACCGATGCACTTATCCCCATCATAAGCACCATAGAAAACACCATCACCGTCATTAATATCATAAAGACAATCCGGAAAACACATTTCGGTGGTCTCTAAAAATTCCTCTATTTGATAATTCCATTTTCCATTATGAAGAGATGGAATCATCTTCCCCCAAATTTTAAAAGGTTGATTTGGTATATTCGCATCATTTTGCTTGTCAGGTGATATTTGCTTGATTTCGATCATATTTACTCTTTTCATTAATTATCGTATTTTTTTCTACATTTTAAAACCACAAAGTGAGATAGTTTTAAGGCAAAGAAGAGTGCGAAAAAAGATTTGTTTTTTATCTGCAATCACGAATGATTGTGTTCTAAAGGTCGGTCTTTAAACAACTCACCCACGAAAAAAGACCACCAAAGTGGTCTATAATTTCGATTGGTTGCGGGGAGTGGATTTGAACCAACTGACCTTCAGGTTATGGGCCTGACGAGCTACCAAGCTGCTCTACCCCGCGATGTTCTGGGCTACTTGAGCCCAGTAATTAGTTATTTGCGGTTTTTACGACGAGCGTTATCGCTTTTAACTTTTCTTTTGAGACTCTTCTTTAAAAAGAATTTTCTCTTGCGGGCTTCTTGGATGGTGCCCGCTTTGCTGACTTGACGTTTGAATCTGCGTAATGCATCATCAAGTGTTTCGTTCTCACGAACTGAAGTCTTTGGCATAAGTATTCACCTCCTAAGTTGCTTGCGCTTGTCTATTATAGACTTATTTATAAATAAAAATCAAGAAATAAAAAGGGCCTTACGACCCTTGATGTTTTTATTAGATGATCTTGCAACCATTACTGGTTCCAATACGACTCGCTCCTGCTTCCACCATGGCGAGGAGATCTTCGTGAGTTTTTACGCCTCCTGAAGCTTTAACTCCCATTTCCGGGCCAACGGTTTGACGCATTAACGCAACATCATGTACAGTTGCACCGCCAGTAGAAAATCCAGTGCTGGTCTTAACATAATCAGCTCCTGCTTTCTTACTCGCTAAGCAAGCGCGTACTTTTTCATCATCAGTAAGTAAACAAGTTTCGATAATTACTTTTAACACTTTTTTACCACAGGCTTGTTTAAGAAGAGAGATTTCTTCTTCGACATAATCATCATGTCCTGCCTTGAGCATTCCGACGTTGATGACCATATCAATTTCTTCGGCTCCTTCTTTAAGAGCGAGTTCAGTCTCTTGAAGTTTCGTCTTGGTTAAGTTCATGCCCAATGGAAAGCCAATGACTGTGCACACTTTAACATCACTGCCTCTCAGACATTCGTGAGCTAAAGGAACATAAGCGGGATTGACACATACACTCATAAAATCAAAAGCTTTTGCTTCCTCGCATAGTCTCATGATTTGTTCCGGCATTGCATCTTGTTTTAGTAAAGTATGATCGATGAATTTGTTGTATTTCATAAAAATTACCTCTTTTATTATTATAAACAAAAAGAAAAGGTCGTGGGACCTAATCTTTATTCAGCTTTTGGCTCAGCCTTTTTTTCGACTGATTTTTTGGCTGGTTTGCGAGTTGACTTTTTGCCAGCTTCTGCGGCTTTCTTTTCTGCTTCTTTGGTGACATACTTGCCGTTTAAGTAAACGACTTTGCCATCATAGAATCCACATTTTGGACAAACATGGTGAGATTTGATCATCGTGCCACAGTTGGGGCAAGTGACTAAACCAGTAACGTTTAATTTGAAATGTGTTCTTCTTAATCTTTTTCTTGTTTTCGAAGTTCGTCTTTGTGGGACTGCCATAGCGATATCCTCCCTTATTTAACCTGATTAATTATATTAATAGTAAGGTGGTTAGTCAAGCCAGTTTTTGACAAGTTCTAAATAAACTCATTTTATTTTGATATAATCATATCTTTTGTTAATTTGACCACAAGATACTTTCCAATCATTCCTTCTTTAGAAGGAACTTTAACTTCGATATAATTAGTTGTATGACCAATATTAAAACCTTTCTCGAATCTTTCTACTAAAATGGCAACTGATTTACCAATAAAATTTGATGTGTAAATATCCCATAATTCTTTTGAAAGGTTAATAAGTTTATCGACTCTTTCTTTTTTTATCTCGGGAGAAACTTGATTTGGCATTTTTGCGGCCGGTGTCCCTTCACGCGGAGAAAAGGGAAAAACATGTAAAAGGTGGAAACCACATTTTTTTATGAATTGATAGGTTTGTTCAAATTCCTCATCAGTTTCTCCGGGAAAACCAACTATCACATCAGTTGTGAGGGCAATATCTGGAATCTCTTTTTTGATTTTTATCAGTTTTGCTAAAAAATCATCCGTAGAATATCGTCTCGCCATTCTTTTTAATACTGAGGAAGACCCACTTTGCAAGGGGATGTGTAAATGCTTTGCTAAGTTATCTTTTTCCTTTAAGAGACAAATTAGTTGATCATCAATTTCGCTTTCCTCAATTGAGGAAATTCTCAAAGATGAAAGATTTGGTATCTCTAAAAGCTTCTCAACTAATCCAGAGAAAGTGATGGTTTTTAAATCTTGTCCATATCCTCCCACATGGATTCCGGAAAGAATAATTTCCTGATAGCCTTGTTGGACCAGATATTTGGCCTCAGAGAGAACATGCTCGGGTTGACGAGAACGAAGCTGACCACGTCGATAAGGGATAATGCAATAAGTACAAAAATTATTACATCCATCTTCAATTTTTAAATAGGCTCGGGTGTTTTCATAATAAGAAGTAATGCCAAATTCTTCATAAGAAAAATGGCGAGTGTCATCATCTAAAAGAACTATTCGTTCATGAGTCTTTTGAAATTGCTTGATTAGATTGGGAATCTCATTTCGATGTGATGCTCCAATTAAAATTGTGGGTTTAATATTTTCTAAGATAAAGTTTTTATTGCCTTGAGCATAGCAGCCCATAACAATAATGATAGCGTTAGGATATAGACGCTGAAATTTTCGAATATGTTGACGGGATTTTTGATCAGCCGTCGAAGTCACTGAACAAGTATTGATAATTACAATATCTGGCGTAGCAGAATTATCTTCTTGAAAACCTTCATTTTTTAGCAACGACGCTAATGCCGCACATTCATAACTGTTGACTTTACAGCCTAAAGAAAAAATTTTAAAAATCATGGAGTTACACCCTGGATTTTTTATTGATTATTGAAAGCATTTTTGCGGAAATAAAGCCACTTTTAAAGAGATTTTGGACAAATTCTTCTCGATTATAATTAAAATACGATTCCACCACTGGCCTAATTCTCTCGAGCATGTGATGATCACTAATACGTTTCATATATTTATCAAACAAAACAATCTTTTCATCAAGACGACCTTGCGAATTAACAATGTAGATGGTCAAAGTGTCATAATGGAAATACGCAATTTCTTTACCATTGCTGAAAACTTTTACTAAACGTGAAAAATAGGAATTGAATAGTTCTGCTCCATAAGTGTCAAATGGATCGACGATTGCCTTAGTGTAGTTCTTTATTAATTCAAAATAAGGCGGTATTAATAATTTCTCTGGTTCTTCAACATAAATTAGGTTAATTGCTCTCGTAAAAAAGGGAATGAATATTTTCTCTTTATTAGATTTCAAATAAGGAAGCTCTACTAGTCTTTCTTCTAAGGCTTTACGAAAAATTCTACTATCGGATTTTGAATGGGAGGGAAGATATTTATTTAGATTGATGACTTCCTTCTCGACTGTGTCTTTATTAAATAGACCATAGAGAATGCAATTAGCTCTCATGACACTGAAATCATCAATATCACTATCATATAAAAAAGAGTATTTTGGAAATTTATTTAACGATTCACGGTTTTCAAGAAAAAAACGATACTCTTCACTTTTTTGAAAAGCTTTTCTTTTTCTTTGATATTTGTCTAATAATGAAAAAATACCCATATTATTTCTCTAGATAATATCCTATCACACTCAATCCGTAAATGGCGGCAGTCTCGCATCTTAATATTCTTCCGCCTAAAGAAATAGGGGTAAAACCTTGTTTAATCAAAGCATCAATTTCTTCTTCGGAAAACCCTCCTTCAGGACCAACAAAGTAAGTGAGAGAAGACTTTTCTTCTGAGAAAGGAAAGATTTCGCCACTTTCCAATAGTTTTTCATAAGCGACAAAATTCTGCTTTGAAAAGGCAAGGGAGGGAAGATGATTAACATCCACGACCCCATATAAGTTTGGGATGGTAAGCCGATGAGATTGTTCGCTCGCTTCTTTTAATATTTTTTGATATCTTTCTTTTTTCATTTCGAAAGCAGATTGATCCATTTTTACCACGCAATAACGGGTGTTAACTAAAAAAATATTTTTGACTCCTAACTCAGTGGCTTTTTGTAAAACAAGTTCAATTTTGTCTCCTTTCGCGAGGGGAAAAATTAAGGTGACATCAAAAGGTAATTCAGATTTTTGCTCAATTAAATCAATGATTTTAATTGACAATGGGGAGAGGCACTCAACTCTTGCATGATATAATTTATGGGAAGCCACTACTTCAATTTGATCACCAAGGCGAGCTCTCATGACATGCAAAAGATGGTGAATATCACCTTTATCTAGATTTACATATTCGCCTTCAAGGTTAGCAAAATAACGCTGCATTAACGGACGAATTCTCCGTTTCCATCCTTGAGATTATCGGTTTTAAAATAGACAGTTCCAACAATAATATTGATTAGATATACAAAACCAAAGGCTATTAGGATGCCCCAATATGATAGAGGGGAAGCGAAAAACAAAAAGACAGAAGTTCCACCAATGGTTAAACAATTAAGTAAGAGCCATAATAGACCAAGCTTTTTCAGCTTCAAATAGAAAAAAGGGACCCCAGTAAAGCCTAGCAAACAAAAAAGAGTAACAAGAATTTTTTTATAGCGAGGTTTAGCATTTGAAAATTCAGGACGAGAGACATCAATTTCTGAAGTCACTTCAATTGTTTCACTATTGACATTTTCCAGGGGCAATTTGGCTCCACAAATGGGACAAATATCTTTATCGAATTTTGAGATTCGAGATTTGCAATTACGGCAAACTGGCATGTTATCACCTCATTTCAATATTAGCACGCGACCTTTTGCACTTAATCAGTTAATTTTAATTAATTAATAGATGTCAATTCTATGCAAAAATGATAATATCACAATATGAAAAAATTACTTAACAAATTTAAAGCAAATTTGCGTGCCAACATCCTTATACTCACAATTGGTTTCGTTCTAGGGGTTGCTTTCTTCTTTCTTTATATCTATGTGATTGAGAAGGGACCTAACGCTCGTCTTATGTCTGATGCTAGTTTCATTTTAACGGCTGTTTATTTAGCTACTGCCGGATTAATGTGGGTCGCTCATCTCGGCTTTTTTGACACATTTGCCTATGGATTTATTTCGATGGGAAATATTTTCTTTCGTCCAACGAAAGTCGAAAAGAAATATGATGATCTCATCGACTATAAAGGACAGAAATATGAAAAAAGAAAAAGCCAGGGTTTCTTTTACTTGCCTTTTCTCATGCTCGGACTAATAGCTGTAATCGCCACAATTGTCTTTTATATCTTATATTTAGCTAATGTTTAATTACTTTTTGTAATTATTTGCTCAAATACATATATTTTTATATCAATATACCGAGATGGTGTATTTTTCCTAAAATTTTCCTATTATTCCTTATAAAATAATATATAATATAAAACAATACTCAAAAATGAGTAATTTTCTTTTTAAGAAAGGGGGAA
>JAEZUH010000016.1 GCA_023443485.1 Bacillota bacterium
TTTGATGATAATAACGCGAATATCCTTCGCCATACCAATGAGAATTTTGCGATGATCTTCGGCTTCAAATTCATCACTGCTGATTTTGGATAGTTTCAAACGTTGAATTTTGGTTAAGGCATCAACAATTTTCGCTACTTCGCTTCCCCAGCGCTTTTCAATTTCAGCTACCGTGACA
Source organism: Bacillota bacterium (assembly GCA_023443485.1). Lineage (GTDB taxonomy): Bacteria > Bacillota_I > Bacilli_A > RFN20 > CAG-826 > JAAYDH01. Next base: position 179 of record JAEZUH010000016.1, read on the forward strand.
TCAGTGTCTTCAACAACATCATGCAAAAAAGCGGAAATAATCGTGGCAGGACCGCCTTGCAAAGAAGCGACAATATAAGCAACTTCAACGAGGTGATGATAATATGGCTCACCACTTTTACGAAGTTGCCCTTGATGCTTTTCAACGATGAAATCATAGGCTGCACGAATTTGTTTCCGGTCTTCAACGGAAGAAATATAATTTTGGAAAATAGCCTCGACATCTTCGAAAGTGTGTAGAGGATATCCGCCATTAACAAGAATATTTTTCTTTGGTTCCATAAACTTATAAGATAATGATAAAGGTTTTTCTTTATTTTTTAAAGAAATATGATGCTCTAGGCTTTTAAAAAAAGACGTTTGTACGTCTTTTAGTTATCAGCGAACTGAAGTTTATATAATTTGTAGTAATGACCTTTTTGTTTCAATAGAGACTGGTGATTGCCCTTTTCGATGATTTCGCCATGTTGCAAGACGATGATTTGATCGGCTTTTTGGATAGTTGATAATCGGTGAGCGACAATCAGCATCGTGCCAATGTTTTTCATTTTCTCCAGGGATTCTTGAATCAACACTTCAGTTTCAGTATCGATGTTTGCTGTCGCTTCATCCAAGACCAAAACTTGTGGTTCGCTCAAAACGGTTCTCGCAAATGAGATGAGTTGTCTTTGACCTTGAGAGAAATTCTCACCACGTTCAATAACCATTTCATTCAAGCCTTTTTCGCTTTTGTTAATAAAACTGTCAGCGTTGACATATTTGCATGCCTGCATGACTTGTTCATCAGTGTATGAATTATCATGTAGGGTAATGTTATCACGCATCGTCCCCGAGAAAAGGAAGACATCTTGAAGCATTTGACCAATCTTTCTTCGCAACGATTTAATCTTGATATGTTTGATATCGATGTTATCGATGAGAATCTGACCTTTTTGGATTTCAAAATTGCGGACAATCAAACCGAGAATGGTCGTTTTCCCCGCTCCGGTAGCTCCGACAAAAGCAACTGTTTGCTTTGGCTCGATAATAAACGAAACATCCTTAAGAATCCAATTTTCTTTTTCATAAGCAAACCAAACATTGCGGAATTCAATCTTACCTTCAAAATTATCGACTTCAATGGCGTCTGGTTCATCGAGAACTTCCGGTTTGATATCCAATAAGTTAAACAATCTTTCCGAAGCAGAGTTGGCTTTTTGAATGGCGTTGAGCTGATCGGCGATATTCTGAACTGGATTGAAGAAACGGCTGACATAAAGATAGAATTCAACCGCCACGGCTGCTGACATCGCAGAATTCAAACCAACGATAAAGGTCGTAACAATCGCCCCATAATACAATAATGTAAGAAGTGGACGATATGTGCCAAAGGCAAGGATTACTTGATAACGAGTTTTGCGAAGATTTTCATTCTTCACTAAAAATTCAGTTTCTTTACGCTTTTGTTGATTGAAGATTTGAGTAATTTTCATACCTGATAAATTCTCATTTACGAAAGCGTTCATTTCAGAAATATATTGTCGTTCTTTTTTGAAAATACGATAAACAATGAGACGGAAGAAATAAGAAATAAGGAAAACCGCACACAGGAAACCTAATTGAATCAAAGCTAAATACCAAGAGACAATAAGCATCATCACGAAAACGGCGACGACCATCAAAATGTTTTTAACCAGATTAACTAATACGTTAGTGAACAAATCAGACATTGATGTCGTGTAATTAGTCACACGAGTGACAAGAGAACCAACTGGCATCTCATTGAGTTGATTTTGAGACATGTTCTCGATGTGTTCAAAAACTTCCATACGGAGATTGTAAATGATTTTTTGTCCGGATTTTTGTAGAACGATACCTTGGACATAATAGAACAGATAAGAGATGATACTGAGGCCAAAATATCCCATTGCTATCCAAATAATGTAGTATAGAGAAGGAACACCCGTTTTAACATCGAGTTGATCGACAATCATTCCAATAAATTGTGGCATGGCGGCTTCAATTCCGACATTGACAAGAATTAAAAGAAGGGCAAAGATAAAAGACCAAATTTCCGGTTTGATGTAGTGCCAAATTCGTTTAAAAAGAATTTTAAAAGGTATCTTTTTATCACCTTTGAGAGACTCATTTTTATCAAAATCAGACATCTTATTGGCCTCCTTCCTCTTCTTTTTCGAGTTCTTGTAGATGAACCATTCTCTTGTAGAATGGCGAAATTTTCATTAAGTTTGAATGGGTATCGAAAGCTTCGAGTTTTCCTTCGTCCAAAACAATAATGCGATCGAGATGTGAAACTGTCGAAACGCGAGAGGCAATGACAATAGTAGTCATTTCTTTTCTCTGGTCATTTAGATTACGGATAATTTTCTCTTCAGTTTTGACATCGACAGCAGAAACAGAATCATCCAAAATCATGATTGGGGCATTCTTTGCAAAGGCTCTCGCGATGGAAATACGCTGTTTTTGTCCACCCGATAAAGTGACACCTCTTTCACCACTGATGGTTTTATAACCATGTTCAAATTCGCTGATATCGTCGTGTACATCAGAGAATTTTGCGGCTTCTTCCACCATTTCTTGAGACATATCAATATCGCTAAAAGCGATGTTATTAGAAATTGTATCGCTGAATAAGAAGTTGTCTTGAGGGACGTAAGCAATCGAGCGGCGAATGGAATCAATATCGCATTCCATAATGTCGTGACCATCGATAAAAACAGTTCCAGGTTCAACATTATATAAACGAAGCAAAATATTCATTAAAGTGGATTTTCCACAGCCAATTTTACCGACAACACCAATTTTTTCACCTGGTTTAATATCTAAATTAATATTGCTTAAAATTACACCTGCTTCATTAGGGTAAGAGAAAGAAAAATTGCGGAATGAAATCTCACCTTTAATGTTTTCTAATAGGAACGGATCTTTAGGATTTTGAATATCTTCAGGCTGACCTAAATAATTGGCGATACGTTCCATTGAACTCTTAGCGCGTGAACGCATACTCACGACTTGCCCAAGAGCAATCAATGGCCAAATCAAAATATCGAAATAGCCGATGAATTCAAAGAATTTTCCAGGGGTTTGCAAAGCAATCACTTGACCAAACAATGTCATCGGTTGACTGGTGACAGCTTGATAAACAAACCATCCACCAAGACAGAGAATTAAAGTTAAGATTGAAATGATGATAACCTGCAGGATTACATCAAACATGATATATAATTTGCCGAAAGAAAAGTTGATATCCTGATTCTTTTTGGCAATTTTAGAGAAGGCTAGCAATTGTTGGTTCTCTTTGACGAAAGCTTTGATAACACGAATACCGGTAAAACTCTCTTGGGAATAATCGTACATCTCGTCGTATGCTTTTTGTCTTTGCATCCATTTCGCGGTGACGAGCTTTTCCACTAAGGCTCCCCAGAAAATAATGAGAATCATTGGAGCAAGAGAAATTATGGCTAATTGCCAGCAGGAAATAAACATGAAAATCAAAGCAAAAACGGAGAGAAATGTCGCATCGATGAACATGATGGTTCCCCATCCGACAAATTCTTCAATCGTCTCAAGATCACTAGTGAACCACGACATGATGGTTCCAACCGAATTTTGATGATAGTAAGAGATAGAAAGTCTCTCGCCTTTTAAGAACATATCATGACGAAGACCGGCTTCAATTTTTTGCGATGCCATAAAGATGGTGAAACGCCAGACAATACGGCCGACAAACATCCCGAGGCCAATGAGCATTATCGTTAAACAGGATTGCAAAATATCATTGGTGTTTCTCCACAAGTCAGCGCTATCGCCTCTCAACATATCGACAATGCCGCCGATAAGAGAAGGAATAAAAACTTGAACTAAGTCGACACCAATAAGCGTTAGTATGCCAATCACGTATAACCAAGCATAACGTTTATAGTATTTTTTGAGGTATTTGTTCCAAAGCATAATGTTATGTAATCATTTTAATGATTTACATCTCTTGTATTCTAGCACTTCTTCTATTTTTCACAATAAAAATAAAACCGCAAATCGCGGTTTTTGTATATTTTTATATTTGCTTAGTCTATCGCAGTATAAATAACAATTTGAGTGAGTATTGCCCTTTGACCGTAAACTTCAATTTGCAAGTGATCAGTACCCTCAGCTAACTCATAGGAGCATTTAGTTTCTTCTATAGAAGCAATGTCTTCAAAATCAGTATCGATTCGCACATATTTTGAATCGTTTAACGAAATAGCGACGGGTGAGTCGATGGAATCATAACTGCCAGTCTGCGAAAAAATAGAAACACTTCTTGGGATGGCATAAATTTCCACAAAAGCAGGAGATACGGAAGCCGCCAAGCTGATATCGAGAAGTCCATTAATTGAGGTACTGAGATGACCGATTTTCAGTCCTCCCACACCTTCGGCAACATATTGAGCGGAGGTGACTGATGATAACAAAGCGTCATCATCTTCAAAAAGGGCGAGAATTTCATTTTGATTTTCACTCGTAAAATCGGATCCTTGCTCTGTTGCATCTGTTACAACATCAATGGAATGAGCATCATAACCTTCGGTTTCAAAGACATCTCCGTATCCATCATAGTATTCGATGGTTTCTTCTTCGATATCCCCTTCATCCAAACCCTCATCGTGTTCATTAGGTGAAAATGAAAAAGCACAGCCGCTGAGAAAGAAAGCAAGAGGAATGAGATAAGATAAGTGCAATTTTTTTGACATAATTCTATTATAGCAAATCTACGATTTATCGCTCCTAGAAAATTGAGAAATAATAAATTCAACATTCTTAAAGCCCCGATAGGTATTGATTCGTAGATGTCCAGTCACATCAATAAAACGACTCTTTTGAACATCAGTTCGAGAGAAATTAAAACCGGTGAGGCGGGTATTTGAGCCAATCTGAGTTAAGATATGTTTCTCGTCACGAGAGAAAAACAAAGAAGTGGTATCGATTCTTTTCAGGCTCAATAAAGGGGATGGCCAAGCTTCGCCGAAAGGTGAAAAAGCTTGGATGAGTCGGTAGGAATCTTCATTGACATCGGTTATACCTATAGGTATTTCTTCTTTCACTACTTTTTCTAGAGGAGTGTTTTTGACTAATTGAAGGAATTCATTTTTAAATTGTTCAAATTTTCCAACTTCGAGAGTGCAACCACCAGCAGAAGCATGCCCACCAAAAGCGAGGAGATATTGGGAGAGATTTTGAAAGGCTTCGACAACATTGAAACCTTCAGGGGCTCGACAACTTCCTTTTAATAAATCGCCAGTTTTGTCTTTGGCTAAAACCATACAAGGAACCTGATATTTATTCACTAACTGATTTGCGATGAGACCAAGCAAGCCTTCCTTGGCTTCGGTGATAAAAATAATGGCGGGTTCTCCTAAAGAAATATTTTCGAGAGTTTCACTAGCGTTTTTAGAAGCTGTTTTGCGGTCTTCGTTCACTCCGTTAATCCACGAAATATAGTGTAATAATTCACTCTTGTCATCATTGGTGAAAAATTCGACCAAACGATTGATATCATCGCCATCAATTAATCTGCCAATAGCGTTGATTTTTGGAGCGATTTTTAAGCCAATTGTCACCTCGTTAAATGGTTCTTCTTCCTTGAGGGCGTCAATTTGAAAAAATTCTCTCTCCTTATAATTAGCAATTACTAAACGAAGGAGATTTCGATTGTATTCTTTTAAAGGCATAATGTCTGAAATAAGGGAAATAGCAGCTAGAGTGGATAGATATTTATCAAATCGGTTCAAAAAAGCGATGGAAAACATAAAAGCCGTGAAAGCACCACTGGAAGGAATATCTCCGAAATGAGAAAGGATTGGATGAATAATATAATCAGCAATAGGCAATGTTTCTTGCGCTTGATGGTGATCGATTATTAAGACTTTAACGCCTTGCTTTTTAAGAGTCTCAATTGGCTCAAAGGCCGTGATGCCGTTATCAACTGTAATCACTAAACTCACTTGGTTTTGAATGGCTTCAAGGGCCTTTTTATTCGTTAGTCCGTAACCGTCTTCATAACGGTTTGGAACGTAGTATGCCACTGGATAATCAAGATATTTAAACATCTTAACTAGTATCGAAGTACCCATTACTCCATCGGCATCATAATCCCCGTAAACAAGGATCTTACCATTGGCTTTCATAACGTCTTTTACCATCTCTACAGCTTGAGGCATATTATCGAAATTATGTCCCTTAGCAAAAGTATTCTCATCGATGGGAGAAGTAATAGCTTGAAAACCATTTTCATCAATGCGATAGTAGTTTAATAATTTTTGAAATAATTTATCATTCATATAAATAAAAGGCTACCTTTTCGGTAGCCATAAAATTAATCGTTGATACCGATGAATACGGCTTCTTCTGGTTCAGCCGATTTATTAATTTTGCGAGAAGTGACTTTCTTGTTCTTGCGAGGTTTACGTTTGATGTTCACACCCTTAAATAATTTAAAGAAGAATGAACTAATAGGAGCGAGGAGAATTGTCACTACGGCAGTAGCTATAACCACACCAACAAACAATAAGCCATAAATCCAGGCCGATCCATCTGGGCCGAAGCCAAAGAATCCGAGTGCTATCCAGCCAGCAAAGATGGCGACCGCGCTGACGCAGGTGAAGGCATAAGAAGTGGCTTTCACAGCTAATTGATGACGGTTTTCCACTGAATTATCATGAGCCTTATCTTCGATGACTAATTCTCTTTCACGGTTCATTGTGATAACTGCAATCATCATTGCGAACATAGCGACAACTGGAACAGCGGCCAACACTAACGAAGATACTGGCAAACGAACCAAGGAAAGAATTCCAAGGATAATTCCACTGACCGCGGTCGTTGTAACTAAGGAAGCAAGTCCACGAGAGAGACGATATCTCAACACGAAGTACAAACTGAGAATGGCGATGGAAACGCCAAGAGCGAGTCCAACTGAGCTGAATTTTACAACGGACACTTCGCTAGAAGCTACCGATTTCAAAGAAATGCTCGTTTTTGTCGCATCATATTCTAATGCCGAAACAGCGTCGGCTAAGTGATCATTTAGAGAGTTTTCATCCGCCACTTGAATGACAGTGGTTCCATTATTGAATAGACCAAGTGTCTCAGTAGAGATGTTTGCATCGAGAGTAACAACATAATAGTAATAGGTAATAGTTTCTTCTTCTAAAACGATGGAATAGGGATCGGAGACATATAGATCAACAACAAGGTTGTCCTTTGTTGTATTTCCTTCACCATCAATAACGTATAAAGGGGTTTCAGAAACGTCATAAGTCCCATCTCCATTATCTTCATAAAGATAAATGTTAGAGAGGATATCGTAGACAGAATTCTCATCAAAAGCGGAGACTTCGGTATCGCTAGTTGTTTTTGTCTCGAAATAGATTTGGGAAGAATAAGCCACATTGCTATTTACAAAAGCATTGTCATTATTCAAGGCCGCAAAAGTGATAGAGCCACCTAGGCTAAGAACAAACAAGACAGCAGTAATAATTCCGACAATCTTCTTTCTCTTCGTTAAATCTTTTTCGGCATAAGCGCCAAAATAGGATTGCTTTTCTTCGTTGATAATATTCGGAACTCTTTCGCTGTTGATGCCAAACATCTCATATTTGCCATTAAAGCAAGTCGCGTTGGTGACAAGCCACATCATGCCCTTTAAACCAAGCGTATTCAAAAGAATTGAACATAATCCACCGATGACCGTGATGGCGCCAAAAGCACGGAACACAGGTCCACCGAAGATGTAGGCGAATACACCAAAGACAATGACAACAATATTGACATCAATAATTGGAAGTAATGATTTCTTTGAGGCTTCAGTATTGGCTTTTTTCAAGCTACGGCCTCGATAAGATTCACTCTTGAGTTTTGCCATATAGATTGCACCACTGACAATAGAAGCGACAGCAACTGCCACAACACCCAAGATACCGAAGATACTAAATTCAGCAGAGAACCAAATGGTTGACAATAATCCAATATAGGCTGAAGTAATGCTGATGGTACCGATGGCAACGGCAGCAATGCGATAATAGACAACAAGGATGAGCGCGAGGACAACAAGAACAAATAATGTTGCCGAGAGCGTACGATTCCAAGAGATACGATCATAGTTAACTAACGTTTCGATGGAAGAAGTGATTCTATCTTGGAACATAAATTGAACTTTGTAATCGATTTCGCCAGCGTTGATTAAGTTGATAAAGAAACGAGCGTTGCTGTAAGCAGTGGTTTTTTCATCAACGGAAGCGACTCCATCATTATCGGTATCGAGGTTGATAAGTGAATAGAGACGATTCTTAGCCGAGTCATCATAGTATTGAGCATCTTCATCAGATGACACTTCAAATCTCATTAAAAGACGGCTGTTGTATTCGTTATCTTGATTGGTAGCGGCTTCAAAGGTGCATTTACCTTCTTCGTAATCGTACCAAAGATATAAATAATATTTATAAGTAGCTTCTTCGTCTTCGCCAGTTGTTTCTTCGGCGTAGGTGTGATCTTCCGCGGTAATATCATCGCGAGCGATTTGTAATAATTCATCAACAGGAGTTGTATTAACTGGTAACAAAATAGCGGGATAACCTTGGTAAGTGCTGATGGTAGCTTTTTTGTTTTCGAGGAGGAATTCATCGGCAGTTAAAGCTTCATCACCATAAGTTAAACCAAGATTGCCATTGAAGGTAAGATAGGTCGTAATGTTTTGATAGTCAGTAGCAGTTTTTTCGCTTAGTCTGACTTTGACAGTGTCATAGCCAACAGTCAAAATTTCGTATGAAGTGACTTTTGCAGTTTCTAAGCGTTCCTTCATCACTGCGGTGATATTATCAACCGCTGTGGTGTCACTGAATTCAACTTCTTCATCATCCTTATCTGAAACACGGAAGGTGATTTCTCTTCCATTTTCAAATTGGTTGTTTGAATTTACTTTTGTGATTTCTCCCACAAATGTCGTTCCGACAAGAACTAAAGCTGTAAAGGCAAGGACAATATAAGCCCAAAGTCTACGCATAATGTTTCCTCCTGAGTGATAGATATAGCGCTGGCGCGCCTATGTTATAACATACATCAGATGCGCTATGTATGCAAGAGCAAATTGCGTGTATGTACACTCGCATAACGCAATACTCTTCGGTTAACCGAAGAATGGTTAAAATAGTTTGTTTTGATGCGAAATTTTTAGATGCTGATAAGCTTTTTCGTTAGCGACTCTTCCTCGTGGAGTTCTTTCAATCATCCCGATTTGGAGCAAATATGGCTCATAGACATCTTCTAAATTTGGTATTTCTTCGCCAATCGCGTTGGCTAAAGTGTCAAGCCCAACCGGACCACCATGAAAGCGATTAATCAGAGTTTCTAAATAGCGGACGTCGACATCATCGAGTCCGATTTCATCAACTTTGAGAGCCTTCAAAGCTTTGTTGGTATCTTCAAGCGAGATGGTGTCTTTACCTTCGTAGTTTGCGAAATCACGAACTCTTTTGAATAAACGGTTCGCGATTCGGGGTGTTCCACGACTTCTCTGTGAGATAATCGTCGCGGCCTCTGGGGCGATTTGAGTTTTAAAAACACGAGAAGTTCGCAATACGATTTGGCGAATTTCATCTTGGTCATAATAATTTATTTTTTCGGTTATACCGAAACGCGCTCTCAATGGTGAGCTTAGGTTTCCTGCTCTAGTGGTTGCTCCAATCAGAGTAAATGGAGGCAAATCCATTGTGAGAGAACGAGAACCATTTTCGCGATTGATCACCACAGAAAAGCGGAAGTCTTCCATCGCCGTAAAAAGCGATTCTTCGATAATGCGTGGAAGTCGGTGAATCTCGTCGATAAAAAGAATATCACCTGGTTTTAATTCAGACAAAATAGCGGCTAGATCGCCAGTCTTTTCTAAACTTGGACCCGTTGTCACATGGATTTGAGCTTTCATCTCATTAGCGATGACATAAGCCAGGGTGGTTTTTCCTAGTCCTGGAGGACCATAAAATAAAAGATGGTCGAGAGGTTCATCTCGATGAAGAGCCGCGCCAATAAAGATGCGAAGATTCTTCTTTAAGTCCTTCTGCCCGACATATTCATCGAGTGTTCGAGGGCGCAAAGAAATTTCTTCTTGGCGATCAATTTCATGGGGTAATGCATCGACTAGTCTTGGCATATTTTCTCCTATTTTTTCTTTAATTCATTGAGTTTGGAAAGAGCTAAACGCAAGATATCTTCAGGCTTTGCTTCTGGTTCATTAATCGTCGCTAAAACACGATCGATAGCAGCGCCTTTGAAGCCCATCTCTTTGAGGGCATCATAGACATCTTCATAGACTTCAGGATTGCCTTTTTCTCCCCCTGCCAAAATACCCTTTAAGTCAAGGATAATCTGAGCGGCGGCTTTGGCGCCAATACCAGGTAATTTTTTGAGGTAAGCAACATTGTTGCTTGCAATCGCAGTTATCACTTGTTGAGGAGTGGTTGCTTTTAAGGCGTTAATCGCTGTTCGAGGACCGAGACCCTTCACTTTTATAAGTGACAAAAAGACAGATTTTTCTTCCAAATTTTTAAAGCCAATGAGATATTGTTCATCCTCTCTAATGACATTATGGGTATAGAGAAAAACCTCTTGTCCGATTTCATAATCGTCAATATGAGAAACTAAGACTTGGTAGCCAATATCATGAACATCAACTACGACCGTGTCCTTGTCAATTTGGGCGACAAGTCCTTTAAGGAAATAAATCATTTCACTTTCTCCTTTGTTAGTAAATGCTGACAATTAAAATGATTAAGCCAATAGATATCAATGCGGTCAATAAACTCGCCAAGATGGCGATGAAAACTTTCTTATTTTCCATCTTCTTCTCTTACATACTCGCTAGGTGTCGGAATTGGTTCACGTTTGTGATTGCTAATTCGATGAAGATGTTCAATTCTCATCTTGGTTTCTTCACTCACTTCTTTTCCTAATAAATAGGCATCTAAATCCCGATAAGTAACACCCATCTCTTTTTCATCGGTTTGTCCAGGAAAAAGCCCAGCGGTTGGAACGCGTTTGACTAAATAGTCAGGAACTCCAAGCATTGAGGCGGCTTCCATCACTTCAGATTTAACGAGATGAGCAATTGGCATTAAGTCAACCCCACCATCACCATATTTAGTGAAATAACCGGTATATCTTTCATCCATGTTGTCTGTTCCGAGCACCAAACCACCATGCGTTTGAGCGTAAGCATATAGAATAGTCATTCTTATTCTAACCTTAAGGTTAGTTAAAGCAGCAAACGAGAGTTCAACACCTTGTTTTTTGTATTCATCGACAGTTGCGTGAAAGCTCTTCGAACCATCGATAACTAAATAATTCAATTCGAATTGATTGGCAAGATAAAGAGCATCTTTTAAATCATCAGGATGGGAATCGATTGGCATCATGATACACATCAATTTTTCTTTTCCGACTGCTTCTTTAGATAAAGCGGCCACTAAAGAAGAATCAATGCCTCCTGAAAGACCTAGAACATAAGTAGATGCTCCGGTTTTATGTAGCATCTCTTTTAAGAATTGTTTGATTTCCTGAAGATAGTTTTCCAGTTTCATGTTTTAACTCCAATATTCAAAAGAAAAGTCATCGAGGTAAACAGTGTCTCCATCGGAAGCACCGAGTTTTTCAAGAGTGTCATCAACCTTTAATTTACGAAGTCGCATCATCAAAAGCATCATACCTTCATCAGTCGTGATGTTGGTCATGCGATAGAACTTGATAAGTTTGTCTCCTTCGATTTTCCATTTATGAGCATCGAGGCGGCGAATAGCGAATTCTTTTTCAGTTTCAGGCAATTCATAAACCTTGAAATCCAATTCTTTTTCATCGTCTCCGTAAAGTGGAAAGGCTGGGGTTTTATCCAATAAATCAGCGCATTTATAAAGCAATAAATCGAGTCCTTCTTCTGTGACAGCAGAGATCGGGATGACAGGTATGCCAACTTGTTTTTCAAACTTGGCCAATCTCTCATCCGCTCCTTCTTCGTCCATTTTACTGGCGACGAGAATAACTGGTCGTTTATCGAGACCAAAACCATAACTTTTAAGTTCATTATTTATAATTAAATAATCTTGATATGGGTCACGATCAGAAAGACCGACATTAACGATATGAATGATGACGCGACATCTTTCAATGTGGCGAAGAAAACGTAGTCCTAAACCTTTGCCTTGATGAGCGCCTTCAATAAGTCCAGGAAGATCCGCCATTACAAAGCTTCGGCCATCTTTGGTCGTCACCACTCCAAGATTTGGAACGATGGTCGTAAAAGGATAATCAGCGATTTCAGGAGTAGCGCTGGTCACTAATGAGAGCAGAGTAGATTTACCGACACTTGGATATCCCACTAAGCCAACATCAGCTAATAATTTCAATTCTAAAATGAGTCGTTTGGTTTCACCTGGCTCACCATTCTCAGCGGTTTTGGGAGCGCGATTAGTTGAACTTTTAAAACAAGTGTTGCCTCGACCACCACGTCCGCCTTTAGCAGCGACGACAATCTTGCCATCCTCGTTGAGATCAGCGATGACTCGGTGACCTTTTTCTTCAAAAATAACTGTTCCAACAGGAACATCAACAATTATATCTTGGCTCGATTTGCCATATTGGTTTTTAATTCCACCTTTTTCGCCATCAGGACCGATGAAGGTTTTGCTATGGCGAAAATTAAAGAGCGTATTGATATGGCTATTGGCTCTAAAAATGACGCTTGCTCCGCGTCCTCCGTTACCACCGGCAGGACCACCGTTGGGCATAAACTTCTCACGCAGAAAAGCGATGGCGCCATTGCCACCTTTGCCAGAGCGAACTTCTACGACTGCGCGATCAATAAACATATGAATAGCTCCTCTTGTATTATACAAGTACATAAAGAAAAAGACCACAAATTAGTGGTCTTAATCATTATTTTTTTACGTTATTCAGCAACGACAATTTTCACTGCCGTACGATCTTTTCCAACGCGATAATACTTTGCCACACCACTAGCGGTAGCAAAAATCGTATCATCTTTCCCTCTGAGGGTATTTTCACCTGGATAGATTTTAGTTCCTCTTTGACGATAGAGAATGGAACCGGCGTGGCACCATTGACCATCAGCCACTTTGGCACCTAATCGGCGACCAGCTGAATCACGGCCGTTTCTTGTCGACCCAACACCTTTTTTAGAAGCGAAGAGTTGAAGATTTAATTTAAACATCATAA
>JAEZUH010000032.1 GCA_023443485.1 Bacillota bacterium
TTGGCAAAAACAGGATTATCGAAGTCAGGGTGAAATACTTCGGCAAAGGAAGCAGAAATATCTTCTCCTTTAGGTGAAGGTTGTTCAAAGTAATATATTGATTTATATCGATTTGCATCTGTCTCCCCAATATTTTTGATAAGCATGCCGAAAAGTAGTGAGTTATCGAAAAAAACTTTTGGCGTTTTTGGAGAAAAAACTGCGTAGTGATAAACATTCATGTCTGAGGCTTTTTCCATATATGTTTGAATGAGTCCGACGGCTTCAAGAGCCTTTCGGGCTTCAACAAACTCACCTGGAACTATTTGCATTCGAGAAAATAGTTGTTCATGAGTGATTAAAGGTGAAATCTTTTGATTCTTCGCTTCACTCCATAAAGTGATATATAAACTGACTGCTTGGTGGCCAACGATGGGCTGATATAGATTAGCAATTGTTTCTACATCATAATCGGCGATAAGGGAAACCAGTTTGACTTCGAGAAAATCTTTGCTGTTGACTATATTCATCTTTCGACCTCCGAGTTGCCTTATTATGTCATGGACAAAAAACCCTTTTCAATATGAAAAAGAAAGATAAAAAATGGGGAAAACTTTGTCCACAGTCCTTTTGTAACTGATTTATATAAATATAAATCCGTTTTTTTATATCACAAATTTTGCCTAGTTTTCCACCAAGCATTTTGTGGATAAATAAAATTTATTTATTGAGCGAAGCAACTATCGATTTTTCAATTTTCTAATGATTAAAAAAATTACAAAAAAATTTAGTTTATTTATGGAAAAATGTTAGTGATTAGAGCATAATAAACTTAATAATAGTTTTCTATTATTAGCAAAGAGGTATTGTCCTATGGTAAAAAAACTTGCTATTCTCACCAGTGGAGGAGACGCTCCTGGCATGAACTCCGCTATCAGAGTTTGTGTTAGAGCTGGTTTATTTTATGGCATCGATATGTATGTCATCTATGAAGGTTTTAAAGGCCTTATTGAAGGAAACATTAAGCAAATAAATAAAGAGTTCACGAGCGATATTATGAATCGCGGAGGGACGATAATTCGTTCCGCCCGACTTGAAGAATTTAAAGATCCCGCCGTAGTTGAAAAGGCGGTCAGAATTTTAAAGGATTTCGAAATTGATGGCTTAATCGCAATTGGCGGAGATGGAACCTATCGTGGTTTAGCTGCTATGGCCAAATTAGGCTACCCAGTCATCGGTATGCCTGGCACAATCGATAATGATGTCGCTTCAACCGATGAAACAATCGGATTCGCGACCGCTCTCAACACTATTTGTGAATGCGTTGATAAAATCAAAGACACTTCTGGATCTCATCAAAGATGTTCTGTCATTGAGGTCATGGGTCGCCACTGTGGAGACCTAGCCATCTTCTCATCGCTAGCTGAAGGTGCTGAAGCTTGTATTACCTTCGATCACCCAGCCAAAGAAGAAGAATTATTCCGCCGTCTCAGAAAGATGAAGGCTCAAAATAAGAGCCACGCGATTGTCATCGTTAGTGAGAACCTTCTTGATATTCAAGAATTAGCCCGAAAAATTGAGCAACAAACCGGTTTCTCAACTCGTACCGAAGTTTTAGGACGATTACAAAGAGGCGGAAGTCCAGTCGCTCACGATCGCATCCTCGCTGCTCGACTTGGAACTGAAGCCATTGAACTATTCCGCCGTGGAGAACACGGAAGAGTCGTTGGCATTCATCACAACAACGTTGTCAGTGTCGACATCTTCGAAGCATTGGAAATGAAAAGAGATATTCATAGCAATTTAATGAAATTAGTTGAAATGCTTCAATAAAAGTTATCAAATTATAAACACAAAGAAAGCCCACTATTGTATTGTGGAGGAGAAAAAATATGAAAGTACAACAACATGATGGTTCCGTCATTGAAATGGACAAAAAAGCACCTGAATCACTCGAAGTATTAAATCACTCGACCAGTCACTTACTCGCTCAAGCAGTTTCTGAACTTTATCCAGATGCTTTATTTGGATTTGGACCCGCTATTGAAAACGGCTTTTATTACGATATTGATTTTTCCCAGCCAATCGTTGAAAACGATTTAGTAAAAATCGAGAATAAAATGCATGAGTTATCTAGCAAAGATCAAAAAATCGTAAGAAAAGAATTGACCAAAGAAGAAGCTCTCGAAGCATTCAAAAACAATCCCTACAAGGTTGAATTAATCAAAGAAATAAACGAAGATATCACCACATTTACACAAGGCGACTTTATTGACTTGTGCCGTGGACCACATCTTCTTTCAACCGGTCAAATTAAACATTTTAAACTTTTAAGCATCGCTGGTGCTTATTGGCGTGGCGATAGCAAGAATAAACAATTAGTTCGTATCTATGGTACTTCTTGGTGGAGCGAGGAGGAATTAAAGGCTTATCTCGACTTAATCGAAGAAAGAAAAAAGAGAGACCACCGTTTATTAGGCAAACAACTCGATTTGTTCATGCTTAGCGAATATGGTCCGGGTTTTCCTTTCTGGCTTCCAAATGGAATGATTTTGCGTGAAGCGATTGAGGAATATTGGAAAGAGCAGCACTTCAAATACCATTATGTAGTTATTAAAACTCCAATTATATTATCAAAAGAATTATGGGAAATTTCTGGTCACTGGTCTCATTATAAAGACAACATGTACACCACTAAAATAGACGAGAGAGACTTTGCCATCAAACCAATGAACTGTCCAGGTGGCATTCTTGTCTACAAGAATTCACTACATTCCTACAAAGATTTACCAGTTCGCATGGCTGAATTGGGTCTCGTACACCGTCACGAAGCCAGTGGCGCCCTGAATGGTTTGTTCAGAGTTCGTTCATTCACTCAAGATGATGCTCATATCTTTTGTCGCGAAGATCAGCTAGTCGATGAAATTAAGACTTTGCTCCAATTCTACGAAGATATGTATAGTGTCTTTGGGTTAGATTATTACATCGTTCTTAGCACAAGACCTGAAACAGGTTACATTGGCGATATCAATACTTGGAACAAATCCGAAGCTATTCTCAAAGAAGCTTGTGAAAAGAGTGGAAAAGAATTCATCATCAATCCCGGAGATGGAGCCTTCTATGGTCCAAAACTCGACTTTAAGTTAAAAGATTCGATGAACCGCATTTGGCAATGTGGCACGATTCAATTAGACATGAATCTCCCTGAAAGATTTGATTGTTTCTACATCGACAGCGACGGCGAAAAGAAACGTTCTATTATGCTACATCGCGCATGCTTAGGATCAATCGAAAGATTTATCGGCATCTTAATTGAACATTACGGAGGTGCTTTCCCTGCTTGGTTATCACCAGTGCAGGTTAATATTTTACCAGTTAACAACGCATTCCACCTCGATTATTGCAAAGCGATTTACGAACAATTAAGAAACCGTCATATCCGCGTCGAATTAGATGATAGTAATGATAAGCTTGGCTACAGAATGAGAAATTCTCAAGTTAAGAAATATCCATTTACTCTCGTTATTGGCGATCACGAAAGAGATGATAAAACGGTTACTTACCGTCGATTTGGTTCCAACGAACAAATTACTGTTTCTTTAGATGGCTTCATCGATCTATTAGAAAAAGAGATTGCCAATAAGAAAGCAATTTAGCTCTTGTCTATTTAATCCTGGAAAACATAAAAATAAGAGATATTTTATATCTCTTTTTTATTTGTTGACATCATGGATGAAAAGATGTTACTATTCTAATGCAAAAAATAGTAGAAAGCAGAGGCACCTCTCGCCAGATTGGTTAACATACCGATTGGCTGACGCTACATTCTAAGTTTTAGAAATGTTACGGGTGCATCAGCTCCCGTTTTTTGATAGTAAAGGAGATGATGTTTATCTTACCAGCTAAAAAATTTGACGGCCAACAACGGCCAAACAATCAATCCAAGGACTTAATTAACGAGTATATTCGTTTCCCACAAGTCTTATTAATTGGACCTCAAGGA
>JAEZUH010000054.1 GCA_023443485.1 Bacillota bacterium
AAGAGCAAAAAGAACTGCTCAAGAAAGTCGCAAAACCAATTGTCTCGCTAATTAAAAGAGGGGATGAAATCATCATTGTCCATGGAAATGGACCACAAGTTGGAATGATCAACTTAGCCTTTACCGAAGCTCAAAGTGTTCCTGATATGCCATTCCCAGAATGCGGAGCAATGAGCGAGGGCTATATCGGATTCCATATTCAAAACGCGATTGATAATGAACTAAAAGCTCAGGGAATTCAAAGAGATGTTGTCACCCTTGTATCGCAAGTTGTTGTTGATAAGAATGATCCTCTCTTCAAATCTCCATCAAAACCAATTGGGACTTTTTATAGTGAAGAACAAGCAAAAGCGATTGCCGAAGAAAAAGGCTACACTATGAAAGAAGATGCCGGCCGTGGCTATCGACGTGTCGTCCCTTCACCACTACCAATTGATATTATCGAAAAGAATAGCATCTTGAACTTAGTCGGGGCTGGTCACGTAGTTATTTGTGCGGGTGGTGGTGGAATCCCTGTCATTAGAAATGAAGATGGCACAATTGAAGGTGTTGCTGCTGTTATTGATAAAGATTATGCATCTGCAAAAGTTGCAAGTTTAGTAAACGCTGATTATTTAGTAATCTTAACTGCGGTTGACAATGTTTATATCAATTACAAAAAACCTGATGAAAGAAAAATTGAAAAGATCTCAGCTGATGAAATCGGCGAACTCTTAAAAGGTGATTATTTCGCTAAAGGTAGCATGTATCCAAAAGTGAATGCGTGTTACAAATTTTTAAAAGAAAAACCGGGAAAAACCGCGATCATTTCCTCTTTAGAGGTTGCTGAATTAGCTTTCAGTGAAAAAGTCGGAACAATTATAAAATAAGTTGCGTAACTTATGCATAAAAAAAGAGTTCATCAATGAACTCTTTTGTTTTAATTAAAAATTAATTAACTACTCTGAAACGAATGACTCCCGGTAAGGCTGTGATGATATCTTTGAAACATCCTTTCTCACAGTCTTTGCCTTCGAAATCCACAATTGTCGCAGCGAATTCACCTTTTACAGCGGTGGCACTTTTTACAACATGACTCGATTCAGCAAAATGAGCAATTATCTTATTGCCATCTAAAGATGAGCTATGAAGGATGATCGCTCTTTTACCAGCAGGTTTTCCTAAATCCAAGTTTGGATAGTTAACTGAGTTAACAATATTGCCGTTTTCAATGAAATCAACGACTTCTTTTGCCGCCATAGCAGCGCAGTTATCTTCAGCTTCATCAGTGGAAGCGCCAAGATGGGAGAAGGCAATGACGCCTTTCATATTTGCTGTCTTGAAGTTGGGGAAGTCAGTGACATAGCGTTTGACTTTACCAACAGCGAGAGCTTTTTCCATATCATCATCATTAACTAAAGCATCACGCGAACAATTAAGAATGACAACACCATCTTTCATCTTGCCCATTGATTCAGCATTAATCATGCCTTTTGTAGAATCTAGAAGTGGAACATGAACAGTGATGTAGTCAGCGCGAGCATATGCTTCATCACAAGCAACAAATTCCATATCACGTGGGAATTTATCTTTATATCTTTCGATTGTCGCTTTGCTTGGCTCAACACCTAAAACATGCATTCCAAGAGCGGCGGCTGCTTCGGAAACAAGTGCACCAATAGCACCACAACCAATAACGCCTAGTGTTTTGCCAAGAATTTCTGTTCCAGCAAATGCTGCTTTCGCCTTTTCCATGGTCTTGTTGATTTCTTTGTCTTCGTGGTTAGCTTTGACCCATTCCATGGAACCAGGCAAATCTCTTGCACTTAAAAGCATTCCAGCGATAGTGAGTTCTTTAACTGCATTAGCATTAGCGCCAGGAGTATTGAATACAACAACTCCTTCCTTGGCATAGTCTGGTAGTGGGATGTTGTTAACACCTGCACCAGCGCGAGCGACGCATAAGACTGATTCAGGTAATTTCATCTCGTGCATGACAGCACTTCTAACCATAACAGCATCAGCGCCTTCAATGCTTTCGGTACTTACTGCGTAGCTTTTTGGCAGGACTTGAAGTCCAATTGGAGAAATTTTATTTAAACAAAATACTTTTTTCATTTCATTCTCCTATTTATGAGCATCTTCGAATTCTTTCATGTAAGCAACTAGGGCTTTTACACCTTCAATTGGCATAGCATTATAGATTGAAGCTCTTAAACCACCCGTAGACTTGTGTCCTTTAAGGTTGGTAAAACGATATTTTTTTGCGCCTTCAAGAAATTCTGCATCTAGTTCTTCGGTAGGACAACGGAAGGTAACATTCATCAATGAGCGATATTCTTTTTCGGCGTAAGGGACAAATAATTTGCTTTGATCCAAAAAATCGTAGAGAATCTTTGCTTTTGCTTCGTTGAGCTTTTTACGTTCTTCGAGGCCACCTGTTTTAAGTAAGTACTTAAACACTAAGCCACAGACATAGATTGCAAAGGTTGGAGGAGTATTGTACATCGATCCGTTTTCAGCATGCACGCGATAATCCAAGTAAACTGGAAGTTTTTGCTTTGGAACTCTCGCGAGTAAATCATCGCGAATAATATAAATAGTTACACCAGCAGGGCCAACGTTCTTTTGAGCGCCTGCGTAGATTAATCCAAATTTCTTAACATCAATTGGTTCACTTAAAAAGCAGGAGGACATGTCGGCGATTAAAGGAATATCACCAGTATCGGGATACTCTTTGTATTTTGTTCCATAAATGGTGTTGTTGTCACAAATGTAGACATAGTCTGCATCTTTGTCGAATTTGACACCTTTTAAATTTGGAATGCCTTTGAATCCAGTGCCTTCAGAACTAGCAACGACATTAACTTCGGCATATAGTTTGGCATCTTTAATGGCCTTTTTGGTCCATTCACCTGAGTTGATATAATCAAGTTTTCCACTTTGCACAAAATTCATTGGAATCATAGCAAAGCCAAGGGTGGCACCACCTTGGAGAAACAAGACTTTGTAATTATCGGGAATTCCAATTAATTTTCTGAGATCTGCCTCAGCGGTATCAATAATGTTTTGATAGACTTTGGAGCGGTGGGACATCTCCATGACTGACATGCCTGATTTGTCCTTGTCAAGCATTTCTGCTGCTACTTGGTCGAGAACTTCTTCTGGCAACATAGCAGGTCCGGCAGAGAAATTGTAGATTCTGTTTTCTTTCATTTGAAATCTCCTTTTAAAATTATTTTTATTAACCTCTAATGCTTTTAGCTTCGAGATAATAACGTTTTTCTGATGCATGTCCCATTGAGAAACTCTTTCTTGGTAGTACAGCATCTTTGCTCACGAAGGCAAATATATCGTTTTTGCCTAAGGCTGGCATCTTAATCGCAACGGAATTTGTGTTTGATTTTGCGATAGAAATTAGTGATGATTCATCATGGATAAAATCAACGGTTGAATTTTTGTTTTCCTTCAAATAATCATCAATGGTTGATTGAATGAGTTTGTATGTTTCTGCAGCGTTTAACGGCGTTTTGATTGGTTTTTTGCCATTAATTCCATCAAAAATATAGCATTCAACAACTGAACCACAACATATCTCCATTAACTTTTTTTCGAAATTTGGATTGACGTTAAAAAGGATGCGGTGGATCGGTTCAAACACAATACCCTCATCATAGACATTGTTCGCTTCAACTAAAGCAAATCTGGCGGGATGATTTTCTCTTTCTTTTGCTGACAAATGAACCTTGATTTGTTCCCAATGTTCCTTGGCTGTTGCGAGAGAATGGTTTCCATCTCCGACAATAAAACTTAACCCATTATTGTTTCGTTTATAAAGGTCTTCAAACAATGAAATGACTTTCTTTGTATCGTCAATTCGATATCCGCGAATATGCCCACCTTCTTGATTTAATTCAAAATCATAAAGAAGCGGAAGTTGATCCCTTTTTGCATATAGTGGTTCAACGATAGCTTTAAGTGGATCGTCAAATAAAACTAATGTGTGAGGTAATTCGATAGGTGCATCCTTTCGAATTTTTAACCGAGGAGGGATTCTTTCCACAATCGTAGCTTCACTAGCTTTAATTGAGCATTTCACTCCCTTACAATAGGAATAATCTTCTAAGTCAATAGAGAGCATTAACCCTAATCTTCTTGTCCCATAGGATGTTATTCTTTCAACAAGAACGAAACATGGGCCGATGTCCTCTAAGACACCATCTGACAAATATTTTCTGATGTTTTGATTGATGTTTTTTATATATTCATCACCATTTGACGTTTCCAAATAAGCTTCTGGAAAAATCATATGAAGGGTTGAGGGTTTATCACCAACCATTTTCTTCAA
This sequence comes from Bacillota bacterium, assembly GCA_023443485.1. Classification (GTDB taxonomy): domain Bacteria; phylum Bacillota_I; class Bacilli_A; order RFN20; family CAG-826; genus JAAYDH01. The sequence continues at coordinate 4,328 of JAEZUH010000054.1, forward strand.
ATCATCCCAATAGCTGCGCTGACTAGTAAATTGATCGCATGCAATAACAGCATAAGCGGTCATATCAGTGCCCTTTTTGGGAAGTAAAATGTGAGGAACTCTAACGGTCGTGAAAGACATAATTAGCAAACACCTTGAGCCAACATTGCATCCATTACCTTCAAAAATCCGGCAATATTTGCTCCTAAAGCCAAATTTCTTGGCTGATTGAATTTAACGGCAGTTGTATAGCATTGTTGGAAGATATTCTTCATAATGCCCTTTAATTTTTCATCAACTTCTTCAAAAGTCCATGAGAGATGCATAGCATTCTGGGTCATTTCTAATCCAGATACAGCGACACCACCAGCGTTGCTGGCTTTTCCAGGACTAAAGAGAATACCGTTTTCATTGAAGAAACGGATAGCTGGTAAATCGCATGGCATATTGGCGCCTTCAGCGAGAAGGAAACAGCCATTTGCTTTTAATTGCTTAGCATTTTCTAGGTTAATTTCACCTTGAGTAGCGCATGGCATGGCGATGTCACAAGGAACATTCCAGATATCTCTTGAAACATCGCTGTGTTTAACTTCTGGATGATGGGCAACATAGTCTTTGGTAAATTCGCCTTTTGAACCAGCTAATTGAAGGATTTCTTCAACGTTCAATCCTTTTGGATCGCTGACATAACCATTAATGTCGCTCATTCCAACTATTATCGCACCTAATTCAGCAGCTTTCTTGAGAGCCATTGAACCAACTTTACCAGAACCGGAAATGATGACTTTTTTACCTTTAAAATTGGTATTGAGATATGTTCTTAGAATTTCTTCGGCGAAATAACATAATCCATAGCCGGTCGCCTCTGGGCGAGCGAGTGAACCACCATAAGAAATGTTTTTACCTGTGAATACTCCGCCCCATTCATTAACAATTTTCTTATATTGACCAACCATATAGCCAATTTCACGCGCGCCAAAACCTAAATCTCCGGCAGGAACATCGGTGTTCGGTCCGATATAGCGGTAGAATTCATTCATGAAGGATTGGCAGAATCTCATCACTTCGCCATCACTCTTTCCACGAGTATCGAAATCAGATCCGCCTTTTCCACCCCCCATTGGGAGTCCGGTTAAACTATTCTTGAAGGTTTGTTCAAATCCCAAAAATTTCAAAATTGAAATGTTGACCGACTTGTCGAATCTCATCCCGCCTTTGTAAGGTCCAATAGCTGAGTTGAACTGGACACGATATCCAGTATTAACTCTGATTTTGTTTTGATCATCGACCCAAGGGACACGGAATTCGATTGTTCTTTCTGGAACAATGATTCTTTCAAGGATGGCGTTTTTCTCAATGCGTGGATCTTTGTCCACTAAGAAATCCATCGAATCAAAGAACTCTTCGACTGCTTGGATGAATTCTGGCTCATTGTGATACTTGCTTTTAACATCAGCTAAAAGAGTGTTCAAATAAGGACTTTTGTACATAGTTTTTTCCTCCTAATGTCCCAAAAAAAGAAAAATATCCCCCTGGGACATACATTACAAAATTTCGTAAGAAATGTGTGATATGCACATAT
>JAEZUH010000083.1 GCA_023443485.1 Bacillota bacterium
GTCTTGTATTCTTCACTACTTATCAGTTCAGGAATTATTTCTTCTTCATTATCGGGAAGATTGCCACCGCAGCCACTGATTATTAAGGCCACGATAGACAGCAAAATTGAAGTTGTCATTTTTTTCATATTGTTTTACCTATGCTCATTCTAATTCATTGAAAGTTATTAGTAAATTTATCTTCAACAAATGGCATTAACCATTATCATTATGCTAAGATAAAAACATGGCTTCTCAACCCATTAAAATTATCTTTGTTGATATTGACTGGACGATTTTGGACCATCGTCTACATGATTGGGATCACCCGAGTCTTGAAGGCCTTAAAAAAGCTCAAAAGAATGGTGTTCTCATCTATTTATGTACTGCCCGTCCTTATGACTCTATTGTTCATACAGGAATATTTTCGATATTCTCACCGGATGGAGTAATATGTACGAATGGAGGAGTGGCGTTCATCAAAGATGAACTACTTTTCGCTAACGTCATCCCCTCTGACATCGTTAAAGAGATTGAAAAAATATCTCATCGCCATCGTCTTGTCTTGGAGTTAGCCACCGATAAAGAGCGATACTTTACTAGCAAGCCCAATACTTGGGTGAAAAAGTATTTTTCTTCCTATTCAGAAACAGTGCCAACCATTCTCCGTTATCGTAATGATGATGTCACATCCATTCTTCTTTTTGCCCCGGAAAAACATGATGAAAAATTAATGAAGGAATATCCATCTCAAATCCGCTATGTTCGTTTTGATGATTATGGAGTCGATTTATGTTATCACCAAAATGACAAAGGTCTTGCTATAAAAAAAGTCTTGAAACATTTAAATATACCAGCTGAACAATCGATGTCTTTTGGCGATGATCACGGAGATATTCCAATGTTTTTGAGCACGGGAATTTCAGTGGCGATGGGGAATGGTAAACCCAAAGCCAAGGAATCAGCGACATTTTGCACTTCAGATATCGGTGAGCATGGTGTCTACCAGGCTTTAAAAAAATATCATCTCATCTAAACAACTAAGTTGTTATTTTTCTTCTAAAATGTCTATGTTATATTGATTAGGAAAGAAGATTTTTTCATGAAAAATAATGTTGGCGTTCTCTTACCTGTCAGCTCTCTGCCTGGGCGTCATGGCATCGGTGATTTTGGACCGACGGCCTATAAATTTGTCGATTGGCTAGCCAAACATCATTATCGTTACTGGCAAGTTCTACCTCTTAATCCCGTGGGGCCAGGATATTCTCCTTATATGTCAACTTGTAGTGAAGCTATTGAAACCCGTTACATATCTTTAGATTTATTAACAAAGCAAGGTCTTATTAGGCATACTGCTTCTCATCGTCCTCACGCTCAATACATCGATTATTATGATGTTGATAGATGGAAAGACAAATACCTTTGGAAGGCTTATCAGAAATTCCTCAAAACCAAGATGAGAGGATACCAAAAATTTAAAAAAGATAATCCCTGGCTTACAAGTTACGCCACCTACATTATTTTCCATAATGAAAACAATATGCGTCCGTGGAATGAATGGACAGATGAACAGATTCATTATTTTGAAAACCATTCATCCTATCCAGAAGATAAAAAAGAATTAGCGGAATTCTATATTTTCTGTCAATTTATCGCCTATAAGCAATGGTTCAAATTATGGGCTTATGCCAAGAAAAAAGGCATAATTGTTATTGCTGATTGTCCTTTCTATGTTGGCATCGACAGCACTGATTGTTGGCTCCACAAAGAACAATTCTTAATGGATGAGAAATATAACCCAACTATGGTCAGTGGTGTGCCACCTGATTGCTTTAGTGATGATGGTCAATTATGGGGCACTCCTATCTTTGATTTTGAAGCGATGAAAAAAGACAATTATCAATTTCTCGTCGACCGTCTCGGTTCACTAGCTAAGACGTGCGATTATCTTCGACTTGATCACTTCCGAGCTTTTGACACTTATTGTGTCATACCGGCGGGAGATGAAAACGCTCGGAGAGGGAAATGGGAAATCGGACCTCGCTATGAGTTCTTTGATGCACTATATAAAAGATACCCAGATATTAAATTGATTGCCGAAGATCTGGGCGACCTTTTCCAAGGGGTTCACGATTTAAGAGATCACTATAAACTACCAGGAATGTTCATCATGGAATTTTGCGTTTTCGATATGAAAGCTGAGAGCAAAGTCACCCAATTAGTCTATCCCGGAACCCACGACAACCAGACTCTCGAGGGATGGTTTAAGACTCTTCCTGAATGGAACAAAACTTTTCTTAAGAATCGCTTCCCTGACCAAAAAGACCTGGTCAAAGCGGTCTTTGAACATACTTGGAATGTTCCATCTTTAATGACGATATTCCCTCTTCAAGATTTATTAAGGCTTGATGATCGGGCTCGACTTAATTGGCCCGGAACCGTTGGATCACCCAACTGGACTTGGAAATTAAAAGACATGAGTTGGATTAAGAAAATTAAACTTGGTCAATGATATATAATATATAAAAAGGATAAGACATATGAAAAGGGGAAAATTGTTTGTTAGCTTGACCCTCTCCCTAGGAATAGGAATGGGGATGATTTTGCCTACTGTTTTTGTCGCCTCTTCTAACCCGGAACCCGATAATATCGTTTATGAAGATCCTCTAAAGATTGATTACGCTAAACCAAGCGTGGTTTCTCCCCGTCCAGCTGCAATTTCATGGCCAACTTCAGTGATTATCCATTATCACAATGACGATGGTGGAAATGCTTCTCGGAGTTTCTATTTTTGGTTTACTGGTATAAACGGAGCTGAGTACGCTCCTGA